>CAJWHX010000145.1 GCA_913040875.1 uncultured Pseudomonadota bacterium
TACCACCATCATCTCTACACTGATAGCGTTCAACCCCATTGAAGGAAGATGATGTTTGATGAAAGCAGTCTGGCACATCAATAGCGTACACCCCTCTGTACAGCACCCAATGACCAAGCGTAGACTCCATTTGAATGTGGGCGACTTCCATCTGATTATCTATCCTTAAATTCCGAAGCCAATTGTACACCTCTGAGGATACGTGGGGCGCTATCTTCTGAAGTTCTACGCAAGATGTACAGATTTTTTCATCTGGCACTGGAATGTGCCAATGCCCACACGAAGGACAAGTTGATAGTTCTGTAGACGTAGTGTCTAGCTGATAGAGTGCCTCACGACCTCCAATGGATAGCAGCCCCCCTGTTTGTAAACAAATGGGACGTACAGTTGCAGATCCATATATAGATTTGGATACCATCACCCAAATACGCTGCAGACGGGTCTTGAATGGGGGATTCAATAACTCTGTGGGAACATCTGCCAAGGAATCAAACATGGGCTCAATTTCACGATACCCAGTGTGTTCTTGAATCCAACAGAAATATTCTGATACAAAGCCATCATATTCCACACCATACTCCAAAGAGAATATATTCATAGCCACTCTTTGATGCTTCCAAGCCCTATACGAGGACCAATTACCGACACCTAAAGGTACATCAATATACGCAAACCCAGTACACTGTGCAGGATATCCGCTACTGGACATCCTAACCCTGAAGCGGTTGTTGACGTACTTTCCATACTCAGCCACCTCTCCTGCTATCACGCACCAATCACCAGAAGAAAGACTCAAAGCATCACAACGTTTGAAGGTATAGAACTTTCCATATCCCCAAGAACAACCCGTTGTGTAGGGTTCTGATTGTGGAGGTAGTATGGGATTGAGAACCCCTTCTCCATACACCAAATCTTCCGGAAGATGACCTTCATGAAATGCAATAGCTAATGATTCATCAGCCTCTAGAAGCAAGGACTCTCTAGGAATGTACGGCTGACGTTTATCTGCTGGGAAAATTTGTGCGGTGGAAGATAAGTCTACAACTGCACCAGTCAGTAGAGAAGTACCTTTGACGCCATTGTCTAGAATGGACGTGACCTCAATCAGTTCAGTATGAACCGTTGGGAAAGGTTCTTGAGGAGATATGGTAATACACCAGTAGGCTAGGCCCATCTCAAGAGACTCAAACGAAACGGGTGTATCCCCGATGGAATACACCCGATGTGAGAATGGTGGACAAAATGTGTTGGCTAATTCAAGGGTTTCAGAGGTGGAAAAGTTGGTATGAACAGACATAAAAACTCCGTTGAAATCTGTTTATATAGGAATCAATTCAAACCAGGATAGAGTTTGAAAAATCGGATTCATCCAGCTGTCCTGTTCTGGATGACGTTGAAGCAAGATGTACTTCTTTTGAATGCGGCGTAGACTCTTTGCTATCAGAATCGGAGCACAGTACTCGTGAGCGGCAAAACCTTCATCACTGAGACCCATCGGAGACATCTCTTCGTCGTATATTCGGACAGACTCTTCCAAGAAGTCTGTCTCCGCAGGTTCTCCCTTACAGCGATGAAAGAACACCGGTTCTGGACCATCATCTTCATCACCTTGAAATACAGGGTGCCCAGTTCCCTGATAGAAGGACTGATTCTCGGGCGTATTGGGAATGATGTTTTCCGAGAGGCAAACATCGCCATCTAGATCATAGAAGCTAGCAAAGCCCAGTATCTCGCAGACAAAAAAGAAGGGCTGCTTGGCATCTTTGGTAATCGCGATTGCCCTCTGACCTTGTCGAAGGTTGTTTCGACGAATGAACTTTCCGATCGTATACCGATCCGAAAGATATTTGGGCAACTGGGACAAAGTATGATCGCGAAGTTGTTGTTGATTCATGAATATCTCCATATTTTTTGAGGAAAGAGTAAATCTACAATGTCAAAGAACTGCGAGACGAGGTGGATCCGTTTGAACGTCAGAACACCAGGATGGAATCGCGGTTGGGTATACGAATAGAGTGATATTCATCGGATGAATTTCCACCTTCATCTTGCCATCTGGACTCAAGTATTGACCGTTCAGTTCCTGATTTGGAATCGAATGACTCGACTCTATCAAATCCATATCTGGGGAAAAGGATTCCAAACAAAAGAAGTGCTCTGCAACGTATTCTAGACACACCTCAGCAGTATTCTCATCATCAGCATACCGATGGGCAACAACAGACAGCACTCCATGATTACAAGTCACACCGGCGAACATGTGATGACGCTTTAATGCTTCTAGCCAGACCGATATGTAATTCGGTAATGCATTCAGAAAATCATTGTGTGCAGGGCGAAGTGAAAGCGTATGCTCAGCACAATCCAAGCACTCCCCAAGCACCAAATCCAGACCGCAATGGTCACAGTGGGTTGGTCTTTCAGAAAACAATGGGGTCAATCCCTCTTTGGTTTCATCGCTGTGCTGACAGATCAAGGAGACGTATTCAACCTGTTTTGGAGCCATCTCAGATAGACCAACAACCAAAGACACCTGCCCGCTCTCATCTGCCCATTCGCCCTCTGAAACCACCTTCAACCAACCTGGTATCAAAGATTTCAACGCAGCAAAAGACAACCTTGCTGGACTCATTGTCACTTCAAACTGATCAAGCTGATTCAACACTTCTTCAGCAAACCTCCGACCTGAATCTGTGATCAAATGAATCAACGGATGTAGATCCTGCGGCACAAACTGAAGCTGACGCTCAACGTACTGATGAAACGTTGGATCATTAAACACTGGTGCGGAGGGCAGAGCAATGAGCGTAGATCGTCCCTCCGATTGCTCGTCTACAAAGAGCATCCTCCGTCCTTCACAAAGATACAGCCCTCGTGAGTGAATCGGTCCATAGTCTAAGCGATATTTTGGGAGTGTAATATCTTTAAACGAAGATGGCATAGACAGGGGCCAAGGCAATACCATGTTTGATTGCCAGATGCGCTTTTCTCTGAAATGCTCTTGTGAATTTGCGACTTGATCAATCTGGTTGATGGTCTCATATGCTTCTTGCATCTCTAGCTCTACATCTTCAGCACAGTAAGAGCATACCTTGTAGTGATCAGATGGGGGATTGTCTGCAGAGTACTCTGTGCCACACGCCGGACATTGACGCGCGGCAAGATCTGGATGACCAGCTGCACATCCGATGTAGACCTGCACTGAAACACCCAGTTGGGGGTCTTCTGAGAGTTCTACACGGCTGTTCAATCGCTCATGTACAAGGACCAGATTGTCATAGTAGCCACATTCAGTTTCATACGGCTCATCCATTACCGTCTGGAGTCCAGCCAGTAGAATTTTGTATTGTTGAATACGACCACCAGCACAGCGATCATACAGTGTATACCCCTGCCCTATCCATTCCAGTTCAGGAGTGGCATGGTCCAAGACATAGGTCAGAAAAGGCTTCAACTCTGCCGGCGTTTTATCTTGGATGGCAGTCAGGCATCCCGAGCAAGAGGTTTCAGATTCAGTAATTTCAGTAGTGCAGTGTTTACATTTTTGCATGGTGATATCCTTGATATAGAATTGTGAATCTCACATAGAAGTCATACGATTTAAATCTGACTTTAGGATTGCAATTGTGAATATGATTTTCTAGAATCATATAAATCCCATCGAATCACCCACCCTGACCGATTCATCTTTGTACACGACACCCGAACCAGAAAATACTGTGAAGACCATGTGATTGTATTGGCAACAACGCATTCGGCTAATCCCTCCGTTACATACTGTTTGGGGAATAGAGATAGGATTGCTCTTTTCGAAAGCTTGCGTTCGACAAATGACATCGTGATGACATCATCTTTCACTCTACACATTCCAATCTCATTCAAGTTTGAGGATCTATGTTTATAAAAGGCGTGCCTAAGAACAGGATTCAACCGTTCTAAGAACAATTCTTCTATTCGTTCAAAGCGATCATAGTGAAGTTTAGAGTCCGGAATAATATCAAATAAATGGGTCATTATGTCTCCATGAAAAAGGCATCCACTCGAAGATAAAATCAAGGAGTGAATGCCGAAAGTAAAATCGGTCAGCTACATAAAGGTTGACAAATCGCCAAACATACTGAAATGTTGAAAATAGATTACATTAGCGCCTGACAATACTGGATTTTTTATACAATAAATACTCACTCTGTCTGCATTTAGAGGAGTTGAAGGTTTTATTGAAGTGTGAAATGCAAAAAAATTCAACAGATCACTGGTATAAACGACGAAATTCTAAGCTATGTTTCTCCCTTGCTTATCTCCCTAGACGATTGTAAAATTTCTCTCAGAAAAATTTAAAAAATATCAAGTCTCGATGATAACAAAATACATCTCTAACGTTTATTATCAACAATTATACTCAATTCATCTCTAGAAAAATACCTCATATACGGAAGTATTTCTGATTCCCACATTGTTGATGTATCAATTGGTTTACTGCATATACAGAAAAAAAATTTCTCTCAGAAAATTGTATACAAAACTCAAAAAAACATCATTTCTCGATTGCTACAAATCTTTGAATCATCTTATTTCCCGACACACTCAATATTCGTTTGGCTGTCTCTAATTCTGCACGAATCCTAGGGACCTCTCCTGTATCTCTATCCACATGACCCACC
Source organism: uncultured Pseudomonadota bacterium (assembly GCA_913040875.1). Next base: position 4,662 of record CAJWHX010000145.1, read on the forward strand.
CAAATACCATCTTTGGCTCGAGCATATCCATTCCCCATAATCCTTTTGACACCTTCCGAATCAATAAACTCTAGTCTCCAACGATCCTCTATCAACGTTGCATAGTTCAAATCATCAATGAGTTCTTGCAAGCTGTATTGTCTGATATTCTCTGAGTGCATTCAACCTCCCTGTTCACCATACATAAAGTTTGGAAAAGCAAAATACATACTCAATACTGTAAATTAAAAAATATCGTCCACCATACAGGTCTTTAAACTTTCCTTCAAAGCGGGTCTACAATCAAGACTACGACCTCTAAAAAACAATACCCCCTTGAAAACAAGAGGGTACATTTGTGTTGATTTTGCGTACAGGACTAGTTGGAGTACACACCAAACAGTACATGGTCAAAGTATACATTGCCAGTCTGTTGAGACTCTCCAGCATCAATTGTACCGTTTCCATCTACATCTTCATCAGGTGTTTGCAAAGACAATACAGCTTGGACCACACTGGTTCCTGGGCCACAAGTACCTACGGCAGACTGATGAACCCACTCATTGGTGGTCGAGTCCGCGGTGAGTGCTACCGATTTACCTTCTCCAGTAGAAGTATAGGTTCCTTCAGAATCGATCTCAAAGCATTTAACCAAAACCACAGCCTCAGTTGCACCTTTTAACAACGAAGATTCGTGGACCATACCGAGTGCACTGATGTAAAATGTTTGATCGCTGATGTTGTCTTCTGCTGCAAACCACTCTTGGTATACAGGGGATTCATCACCATATAGATTGGCTCCAGCATCAGGCCAAATCTTAACAAACTTGTCTCCATCTGGTGCGGCTACAGTCTCTCCTGAATCTCCATCGTCCCCCCAAATAGTGTCACTGCTTGAGTAGATTTGCCACGTATCTCCCAAGTTTTGCCACGCATCTCCGACGTCTTCAAAACTGGGATTGATCAATCCACCATCAAAATTTGTGACCGTTGCAGCAGTACCATTGCAGTCTTCATCAACGTCATTTTCTGGGTTGTCAAAAGCATCTGGATTAATATCTGCATTACTGTCATCACAGTCCACATCATCAGTAAAACCATCCATATCAGCATCAACAGGATCTGGATCTTCAGTATCAGAAGTGTCCTCTGTGTCTTCAGTGTCTGTTTCTTCAGTGTCTGAAGTGTCCTCAGTATCTGTCTCTTCAGTATCAGCAGTGTCAGTCACGACTGCGGTGTCTTCTTCTTTGTCACCACAGGCAGTTAAAAGGCCAAAAGATAATAAACTCATTGTAATCATAACGATTGTCTCCGGAGTTGTTAGGGGTTAGGGTTAAATTTGCATCTCTGCAAAGAGTAGTGGGTTGGAAAAAGCCTCTTCCAACAACAGTGTTGCGGCTCCTATCGCGACGGCTTGTTCACCGAGTGAGCTCACCTCAATACATTCTGATTGAATGGGTGACCATGGGTCTCGTGAAGACATCGACGTGCGGAGCAATTCTATAAATTGGGGTACATATTGAGGAATGGGACCCCACAATACAATCTTGTGGGGATTGAGTAGATTGACCAGTATTGAGAGCGCTATACTCAACGATTGGGCAGCATCGCGTAAGATATCTTGAGTCGTCGAAGAAGATTCTTCTACCAACCAGGTCAACAGCGTATACTCTGTACCTTCAATGTACTCTTGGATTCGTTCGTTTAAATGAGGCAAGCCAATGTGGGCTTCTAAACAGCCTTTCATACCACATCTACACAACCCTTCTGTTGAAATGGGAACATGACCTAGTTCTCCAGCATATCCGATATCACCAAGCATGATGTTTCCATTGTGAAACAGTCCAGCCCCCACACCGGTAGCCATTTTGACAAAGACAAAGTCGTCAACACCTTTACAGCTGCCCCACCACCGTTCTGCCAACGCCCCTAAATTTGCATCATTACCAACAAAAACACGTACGCCAAGTACCCCTTCAAGGGTAGATTGAAGGTGTATTTCCTTCCACTTTGGAAGAATCTGTTCCGACAAATTACCATCTACAACTGGACACGGTACCGCAATCCCAACGCCCAACAGAGGGTTCTTCGTGCGTAGTGCATTCACCATTTCAACAATGGTCTGCAGGGCGAGTTGCGGCTGATTTTGACAGTCCAACTGAACTTCAGACATAGATTCAATATTGCCGCCCAAATTCATCGACAAAACAGTGATGTGAGAGGAGCCTAAGTCAACCCCAATCACCATACAGCCATTCGGTTTCAATTGTAAGACTCGAGGCGGACGACCACCACTACTTGCAGCGAGATGAGCCTCTTGAACAACTCCCAACTCAAAAAGTTGGTCTGCGAGAGAGGATACAGAAGACCTAGACATACCAAAATGTCTAGACAAATCGGCGCGAGAAATACCTTCTGTTGCTCGGATTGTCTTCAATACTCTCGATAGGTTGCGCTGTCGTAATAGACGGGTATCGTAAATTGAATCTGTCATACGAGGGACATCATATCACTTTGTTCTCAACCCGAACAAAGTTTTTTTCATATTGTCACTCAACAGTCATGATCTTTTGTATGAAAAAAAATACAACAGGCAGGAATCCCTGCCTGTGCATACCGTATCAATATTTGCGGATCTATTGCTGTAAATCTTCACCCAGCAGCAAGTATGCTGCGCCGGCTTGAGTGAGACCAGAGGTTGAATCACCGGGAACAATATACCCACCATCTTTAAAGGAACCGACAAAGAGATCGTTGACACCTGACCCATCCACATCGCCAACATTGGCAATCGACACACCAGCTTCTGCACCCGCGGTCACTCCTTTCATCACCCCATGATAGTCGCCGCCTTCGTAAATACCCGTCAGAGGCCCATAGTATACGTGGACAGAACCACTATCCACCTCGGACACGTCTTCCTTTTTGGCACCGATGGCCAAGTCTCCATAGCCATCTCCGTTGATGTCACCGAGAGCAGCTGCAGACTTTCCAAATTCTGCTTGATACGTGTTTCCATCCATTCTCGCCGTCGCATCTTGCAACCACAATTCAGATGGTAGGGCATTGTCCCCGGACACCAAAAATGCAGAGCCATTTGTCGGACGTGCACGCGCTCCCACCAACAAATCAGATAGCCCATCGCCATTGATGTCACCCGCTTTAAAG
>CAJWHX010000146.1 GCA_913040875.1 uncultured Pseudomonadota bacterium
TACAGACAAAGAACTGAGCGTCTCTTGGATCTTGATTTGCGCATCTGCTGTTTGCTCTTTGGCAATCATTTCATCCTTTTCACGCTTCAACTTTTGAATTTCTCCTTCAAACTGTTGAAGTTGATCCATGGAATCTTCTGCTTGCTTAGAAATGCTAGAGAGTTCTTCACGTTTCTTCAAAATGCTACGCTCTAATTCCTCTTGCTTTTCAAACAGCATCGCTCCGATATCTTCTTGCCCAGTCTCGATGGCTCCTTCCAACTCAAGATTGACGGTATTAAGATCCTTAAGCATCGCTTCGAGCTCGTTTTCGGTCTTGTTTCGAAGGAACACAATGTTGGAAATCGCCTTCTTCAGTCCTTGATAAGTCTTGATGCGTTCTTGAATGGCGGCTTCATAAACTGCAGCTGGATTTTTTTCTTCAATTTTGCCAATAAACAAATTGAGAAATCCACTAATCATGTTGCTTAAACGTGCGAAAAAACCCATGTGTAACTCCTAAAACCAAGACCTTCCCAATTGAAAGGCTACTTTTATTTAATGCGTCCAATATACCAAACGACACTGAATTTGACAACAATTGTATAACATACTGACCACAAAATATCGGACAAACCTCTCCGACCAGTACAAACTAGAGGAAAAGATAGATGGAATACGGCAATATATATATATTCTGATCAGTTCAAAGGGGGAATCATGATCGTTTCACTTTTTTTATCCATATTACAATTCGCTGCGGCTACACCAGCCCACTCAATCATCATGGCTACCCGTGCTCCCCAACCACGGCATCAAATATCTTACACCCCTACGCAAACAGTGTATGGATATCTACCATACTGGAGTACAAATCCTGCCGAGTTGGATCTCACAGGACTGACTCATGTCGCCTACTTTGGTGTAGAGCTCAATTCTGATGCCTCTCTCTCTTACCAAAGTCGCTGGGACAATGCGGGACCCACTTTGATAACTCGAGCCCATGCGGAAGGAATCAAAGTACACTTGTGCCTCATTTCATTCTCTGATGCAGTCAACAATGTTGTCTTACCCAGTTCCAGCCTACGAACCAAAACAATCGAAAACCTAAAAACCCTCGTCAATGCATACGGCGCTGACGGTGTAAACATTGATATAGAGGGTATGGATGCCTCAAGACGACAAGACCTCAATGCTTTTATACAAGAATTGTCGGTGGAGATTCCTGAGATTGTCATCGCCACTCCTGCAGTGGATTGGAGTGATGCCTACGACTATCAGACACTCTCCAACTACGCTGATCTCTTCATCATGGGCTATGACTACCATTGGTCTGGAGGAGAACCAGGTCCTGTAGACCCATTATTCGGGGGGTACCCATGGGGTGACTATGCGATAAACTGGACCGTTGACGATTACCTTTCATTGGGGGTTCCAACTGAACGCTTAATTTTAGGGCTTCCACTGTATGGACGGTCTTGGAGTACATCTGATGACTCGGTACCTGGAACCTCTACTGGGAACTCTGATTCCGTTCTGATGTATGAAGCACTGGATATAGCGTCTACAGATGGACACCTGTTCGATATGGTCACCGAATCTCCGTACATACTGTATCCAAACGAACAAATCTGGTTTCCAAATGTGGAATCTGTAGAGTCTAGAATCTTATGGGCAAACGATCAAAACCTTCAGGGCGTTGGATTTTGGGCGTTGGGCTATGAAAATGGCGTGGCAGATTTTTGGTCCATGATGGAGTCGACAACTGCGTCAGGAGACATCAGTGACCCAGACGACCCCGAAGACCAAGACACTGGAACCCCAAATGAGCCCAGTTCTGAAAATGGCAATTATGCTCCAGTTGCCAATGCGGGACCGGATCAAGATGTGATTATCGGAGCAATTGTCTCATTAGATGGTCAGATGTCAGGCGATCCAGATGGAGATGCTCTAACGTACGCTTGGACACTGCTAAATCCTCAAAACCAACAGTTGAACAATTCTCAGTCTGAAGTCGCCAGTTTTACGCCCACATCAGATGGGGTCTGGGAGATTGCACTCACTGTGTCAGATGGTATTGCCACCAGCACAGATGAACTGGTAGTCACTGTACTTCCGGAAGAAAATGTAAAGTCTGGATGTTCAAGTTCGGGTTCAGATACCCCTTTGTGGCTACTCACGTTACATTCACTCATCTTGCTACGACGAAAGTTTTCATCCTAGGTTTATATGCCAGCCATCTCTTGCCACAAGTGTCGCAAACTCATCTCAGACAAGGATTCACATTGTCCATTTTGCAGTGCGCCTCAGACTGTCGAAAGAGAAACCCGTTCTTTGACAAAAGATTTCTTCAGTGCACCTGGCGAGGTGATCACCTGGATCGTTGGAATCAATGTTCTACTGTATGCGGCATCGATTTTGTTGGATTCCAGTGAGGCGCTCTCTATGAAGCATGGGATCCTTGGATTTGGCTCCCCCACCAGTCGGTCGCTGTACTTACTTGGAATGACAGGTGGAAGCGTCTGGACCTGTGGTCATTGGTGGACCGTACTGACAGCATCATTTTTACACGGATCAATCCTGCACATTTACTTTAATCTCTCTTGGCTTAGACAACTGGGGGTCTTAACTGTGGGGCTCTTGGGCCCTGCTCGATTTATATTTGCGTACTTGTTCACCGGAATTGGAGGCTTTGTTACCTCCAATCTTTGGAACAACCCACCAACCGTCGGAGCAAGCTGCTCCATTTTTGGCTTGATGGGTGTTCTGATTGTATTTGCGCAACGTCGAGGGGGGTTACTCGGTCAGCGACTTGGAAAACAACTCTGGATCTGGACAGGAATTGGACTGCTTTTTGGATTGATGGTTCCAATGGTGAACAACGCTGGACACATTGGGGGACTCCTCTCTGGAATGGCGCTTGGCCTCCTGTTTCCAAAACATGAGAACCGACGTGAGTCGGGTGTGTTACAATTGGTATCGCTGGTCATGCTCGGTAGTACAATTCTCTTTATTGGATACAATGGACTGGTCATGAGTCAGATCCTTGAAAAATATGACATCTTCGGTCAATTCTTCTGTCAATGAGGGGAAATCATGTTGCTACTCTTATCAATACTTGCTTGTGAAAATGGATGTCATACAGCCGCAAAGGTAGTCCCTGCACTCGAGATGGTAAACCCGAGTTGGGGTGCTGAACCCGTAGATTGTGACATTGAGCATTCAGACCCAGAGGCACGAAGTGGGTGCATATCAAGGGAACTACAATGCAACACGGTCTTTGAGGCAACCAACCGAGGTGGAAAAAACCACTTCGGAGATGACTTCTATCAAAAGGGGTTCTGTACGCCTCAGCGCAACAACTATGAAAAGTCGCCCGAAGCAATTTATCAACTCCGTGTAAAACCAAATACCCAAGTAGACTTACGATTGGACAGCAATTGCGCAGAATTAGACTTGGTCGCCATGTCTTGGGATGAAGATCGATGCCCTACAGACAAACACGCAACAACCATCCAGAAGGAATGTGAGATGAACACCAAACCGGAAGGTGGAACCCTCAGACTAACAACCGTCAACAATCCTCAAACCTATTTGATTGCGGTAGATGGACAACAAGGAGACTACGGAAACTTCAGACTCACCATCACTTGCAAAACCTATCGGTAACAGACCGCTTTGAGCACCGTTCAAAAATATTGGAAGGAACTGCTCAGTATTGTGCTGAGTGTCGCTGTAATTGCTGTCTTTATTCAAGATGCAAATACGCAAGACTTGTGGACACTCCTATACAACTTAAACACTACATGGCTGATTGGGGCACTATTTCTCAAAAGCATTTCACTGACCATTCATGAGTACAGACTGTGGCTCGGATTTGGTGAACCACGCCCTCCCATTCAACAAACCATGCAAATCGGATTTGCCTCAGCATTACTCAACATCTTATTTCCTGGTAGGGCTGGTGACATTGCTGCAATTGCGATGCTTCACAAAAAATGTTCCGTCCCAGTCGGTACTGCAACCTTTGCAGTAGGTATGGTTGGTTTTTTTGAAGGTGCCATCTTTGGATTGATGATGGTGATGGTATTGCTGCTAAATGCTCCGATGTGGATCCAATTCTTGGGCGAGGACATCCATGTACAAAGCCTGCAAACCATCAGTGGATTAACGTTACTCGGTATTGTCATCGTCGTTGTCGCTGGGATTATCGGCAGACGTTTTACAGATGAGACCTCAGAACATACGACAGAATTCTCTCCGACAGCATGGATTAAAGACGCCTTTAGTCAAACGCAAACCAACTTAACAAACATCCGATACATCCTTTTCAATAGTCTGGCTTCACTTGCCGAGGTTTGGCTGATGATAGCATCATTTGCAATGGGTTTTGAGATGTTGGGACTCGAGTCATCACTGGTTGACTTCACTCCCATGCATACGTGGTCTCTCAGTGGATTGGTCCTGGGGCTTTCCGCCATTGCAAGTATCGTATTCCCTCAAACCTACGGGGCTGGAAGTGCAGCCGCCTCTGTATTCATTTTAGGTTTCTTCGGATTTGATCAAACTCAAGCTTTGGGCTTTGCTAGTGTTTGGTGGATCATTTCACAGGTGCCTGCAGTACTTCTAGGCTTGCCATCACTCTGGTTACTTAGGAAGACCACCACACAGCACACTGCCTCTGATCATTGACACGTTGTCGGGTAGTTGCCTTCTTGTAAAAGCTTCTTCATATAACGCCAACTGGTCATATTTGACCCATAAGTATCTCTCTCTGGAGCATGCTTGTAGTCTGGTGCGTTTTCTTCAGTCCACTCTTTGAGTTCTTCTGGTAGACCATCCCAACCCTCCAACACCTTGTACCCTTGAGCATGGTAAATCAGTCCACCGTCTTTTTGACCGGCTTTCATCCATGGCAAATATTGTCCTTTCCGAACCCAACTCAAATGCACCGGTACACTGTTCAATTCTGGATTTTCTAGATCCGAGCGCTCAGCGTAAAAGTCAAACAGTTCGATGCTTTGATACGTGTTACTAGCCGAGTACTGTGGGTAGTCTTCTATCGGAAGTGGGGATGGATAAGCCAGGAAAATATCCATATCCCAGACAATAAGGTCTCCAATCTCTTTATAACCACTTTCACCAACAACGAAGTTTACAGGATCATTCTGTACGTGCACCACAGGAACCCACTCTGAGTCCTCTGCATTGACCGCACGATTGTCAAAGCAATCAATGATCTTTCCAAATAAATTTTTGTATACCGTTATCTCTCTGGAAAGCATCAAGTATTCAGTATCACTAATCTTTTCGAGTCTGGCGATGTTGTACCCCTCAAAGGCCAATATTGGACTGGCCGAATAAGAGGTCTCAGTTTCTGCGAATGGATCTTGCAGCTCGTGATTGTAAATGTAGCCATGCCAGTAAAATACAACTTCCTCATCCGACTCTAAACTGCCGCGCATTTTTGCGAAAGCAGTAGTATTATCGACTGGATCTTCCATATCCAACTGTTGAACCACAGGCTCTACCGATTCAACTGAACCAGCCGTATCCAGTGCTGTATCCTTAGCACAACCAAGCAACCACAAAAGCATATACCCTCCCACAGGTGTTTATATAACATTCGTTACGTTAACTGGAAAAGTCGAGGTTTTGTGTGACGGTTGTGAAAAGGAATATCCCAACCGATTTTTTCAAAAACGATTGAATTTGATTGATACTAGTGGAACATCTCACAATACTGAAAGCAAATAAGAACCTCCTAGGATTGAAATTTTGACACACATCGGTTAACATCGTCCCGTTGCAAAAATATGCACGTTTAAGGAGACCACGATGTTTATTTCAATTCTAGCCCTTCTCGGAATCGCTTGTGGCGATAAAACAAACGACTCAGGGGACTTGATCGGTCCCTTAGGCTCAGCATGGACCGAGTACAGACACCCTTGTATTGGAAACCGTACAGATGCAATGTGGTTTGATGATGCCAACACAGGATTTGTAGGCTGTGGATCAACTACAATTGGCTATGGACTGTACACTACCACAGACGGTGGTGCAACTTGGAATACTGTCCCTTCTGTCAACAATATCTTAGACAGTATGCGTGTTGGATCGATTCAACGGGCAAACAATGGCAATCTATATATTGGCGGAACTGGTGATGACAACCTCCGTATCGTCTATATAGACGGCTCGGGAACCCTACAAGAATACTACACGAAGCCAGAGTCTGGAGCTCAATCTTGGCAAACATACCAAGTGGGCACGTTCCGATTGGATTCGAACAATCGTGGAGTGAGCGAGTCTTTAACTGGATCCGATGTCATGTACTGGCCAAATGCCGGCTCACAAGCTGTGAATGGATACGGATGGTGGAACAATACAGACATAGAAGGTTCTGGTGCACAAATCCTAGACATGGAAATCTATAACGATAAATTCTATGCTGTGGGCTCAACTCTTAATCAGCCGCCGTACTTCTTTTATGAAGACAACATGACCACCGAGTTTTCTATGCAGGCCATCAAACTCTCTGGTGAAGGGATCGCTGATTTTGAAGGTGAAGTATGGGATATCGCCATCGACAACTCTGGTGGAATGCTCTTAGCCGGTGTCAATCAGGGGACTGACGTGGGAACATTGTGGTATAGCACAGGTGATGTCACCAGCAAAGACAGCTGGGTCATGTTCGATATCTCTTCTATCACACCGGACATTCCAAGTAATGCCACCCGTTTCTATGGTGCCTGTCGCTATGGAAACTTAATGGTCGCGGTCGGAGACTTCTCACAAAAATCGGATGGTATCATGGTCTATTCAAAAGACTCTGGTGCTTCGTGGATCTTTACTGAATCTGGTACTGGTCCACTATCTCGCTGCCAAATCGTTGACGGAGATGTATTCATCACTGGATCCGACGGTCTCTTTGCAATATTCAATCCATAAAATTATTTGCTGTATCTTCGATAAAAGCATCACAATCGTTCTTCGAGCATAGATGATGATAAAGTAAATTAGAGAACACACTTTTGGAGAGCCCTTAGTGAAAAGCGCATGGTCATGGCTTTGCTTTGGATACTTGATGGTCATTGTACTGCTTTCCTGTACACACAATGCAGACGATCACATCATAACAGCTGATCCACAGAGTTTCGCTACACTGGAACCCAATGCAGCTGCACTCACGTTGAACATCCAAGGAACTGGAAACATTGCCGGTTTTTCAATCTCTGAACGATTCCCCAATATTGAAACCCTATCGATTCTATTCACACCGGATCTCACAACACTTCCAACAGACCTGAACAATCTACCAAACCTTCGAAAGGTTGAACTTATTGGAACTACATTCATTGAATTCCCCGAGCATATTAGCAATATCTCTGTTCAGCAACTTCACATTGCTCACAATCCTCTACTGATACGTATCCCCGATATTAACGGTTCTATAGAAGAGTTGTATATTCAAAACAATCCCCAGTTGACCTCTCTACCTACTCAACTGAGTTCTTCGAGAGACCTACGAGTACTAAACCTCTCCAACAACGCTCTAAAAACACTACCGAGTACACTTCAGCAATACGATGGTCTACGGACGTTAGACGTTCAAGGGAATGAACTTCAATCTCTTCCAGAATCCATAAAGAGTTTGAGGCGATTGCGACACCTTGACATCTCAGACAATCCAGTGTCTACTCTACCAATATCTCTAGGACAATTGGTCGACATCGAAGAACTCATCGTACACAACTTAGATCGGATAACCAAACTTCCAGACCTCTCAGGACTAAGGAGACT
>CAJWHX010000147.1 GCA_913040875.1 uncultured Pseudomonadota bacterium
TATGGAAATGATGAAGGCGGGACGTCTGCAGGAAAAACCTACCTAATCCTCGGTTCGTCATTGGTTAACAACAACACGATTGATCTTGCCAATGCAGACTACTCGTTCGTTGGAGAAGGAGTCAATAACGAATCCGGACTCTCAGTATCTACTGCTGGTGATGTCGATAATGATGGGCTTGACGATATCCTCATAGGGGCGAGATGGAATAGTGAGGCTGCAGATTCTGCTGGTAAAACATATTTAATCCTAGGATCCTCTTTGGGAACAACTTCCACAATCAATCTTGTCGATGCAGATTATTCATTTTTGGGTGAAAGTATCTACGATTACTCTGGAATCTATGTATCCACTGCAGGAGATGTCGATAACGATGGATTAAGTGACATCGTAATTAGCGCCAATGGCAATGACGATGGTGGAACGGGTGCAGGAAAAGCTTACCTAATCCTCGGATCTTCACTCGGAAGTACAACAAGCATGAGTCTAGCCAACGCTGACTATTCATTCGTAGGAGAGCAAGCGTCAGATGGGGTTGCGAAAGCAACCACTGCAGGAGACATTGACAATGATGGACTCGACGACATTCTAATCAGTGCCAATAGCAATGACGATGGCGGTGCAGACGCGGGTAAATCCTATCTAATCCTCGGATCCTCACTCGGAAGTACAACAAGCATGAGTCTAGCCAACGCTGACTATTCATTCGTTGGCGAAGGTAGTTACGAGTATTCAGGTCATGATATATCAACAGCAGGAGACATTGATAATGATGGACTCGACGACATCCTAATTGGTGCTTTTGGCAACAGTCAAGGAGGAACATCTGCTGGTAAAACATATTTAATCCTAGGATCCTCTTTGGGAACAACTTCTACGATGAATTTATCTTCCGCCAATTATTCTTTCATTGGTGAGTACGCTCAAGATCGAAGTGGGACAGATGTATCCTCTGCGGGAGATGTCGATAATGATGGGTTTGATGACATTCTTATCGGCTCTCATGCCAACTCAGATGGTGGTTCGTATGCTGGAAAAGCCTATCTTATCCTTGGTTCATCAATCGGATCAACGTCGGTGATCAATCTATCCACTGCTGATTTCTCATTTATTGGTACAAATGCGGACGATGTCCTACGTGAGGTTTCTAGTGCTGGAGACGTGAATGGAGATGGACAATCCGATATTTTGATTGGAGCCGTCAACAATGACCAAGGCGGGAGCAATGCAGGAACGGTTGGTTTGTTTATGGCTTGTGAATGATAGTTCACGGCAAACTTAAGCTATGAAAAATATTCTGATTGTCCTATTTTTGGTGCTCTCTCTTGTGGTTGGCATCATCGTATGGCCAGAAGAGTTGACCGAAGAAGAAAGGGTCGAGCAAGTCATTCACCACATTAGAGATGGCATTGAACAAGAAGTCCTGGCTGACGTCATGGAGGGGTTCTCTAAGAGCTACAAAGATGACGCTGGAGGCTCCTATGAAATGATAAAAGGGCTATTCATGCGCCAGTTTCTCAAAAGTGACCCGATCACAATTCAATTGAGCCCAATGAAAATAGACGTCCAACAAAACACCGCCGAAGCGAATTTTGATGCGGCGATCTTCGAAGGTGAAGGCGTGTCGATTTTTGCCCTCCCCAACAACTCAGACGTATTGAACTTCAGCGTTCAGCTGACCAAAGATACCGAAGGAGAATGGAGGATTACATCACACACCAGAGAGTTCAACGCAGACCAGTAGATTTCTTCTACGGTATCTCGGGTAGTTTTCGCCCCAGTTGCTGCTCCAAGCCAGATCTCGCCTGCTGATAGAGTATCCAAACCCCATCATTGTACGGATTGAGTCGTGTCATCGGACGCATCAATCGTACAGCCTCCGAAAACCGTTGCAGTTCCATCAGCCATACTGTCAGTTGCATCCGATACATTCCATCGAATGGATACATGCGGAGGGCTTCCTGTAAGAACTCAATGGCTTTGTCCGCCTCGCCTAATTCCCACAAAACCCGAGCGTGCAGAGAATGACTGGAAGGAGTCATCGGGGCTCGAAGCAATACTCGCTCACTCTCTTCTAGAGCCTCTTCCAATCGAAATTCAGCAAGTAAAAACTCCCCTCTTAGCAATGCCAATTCGTCCAAGTCGGGATGAATCGCCAAAAATAGTTCCGTATATTCCTTAGCCTCTTCCATTTGATTCAGTTTTATCAATGCCATCACCAGACCGTACATCGTTCGTGCATGCGTTGGATACAGTTCATGAGCATCTCGATACCATTGCAAGGCTGATTCCCAGTCTCCAACAGAACTGTAAGCATTGGCGATTTGAAGAGCTATGGTACTACTTTTCGATTGCTGAAAGACCTCTGTGTAGATATCAATGGCCTGAAACACTTCTCCTTTGTTCTGCAAAATGGATGCATACAACTCAAGTACCCCCAAACTATCTCCCATTTTCTCAGACAACTTTTCAAAACGTTTCTCCGCCATTTCTAGAGCACCTCTACCCAACAGCTGACGAATCTCCCAAGTGAGTGGAATCACATCAATCACATCTCTGGGGTCTATCTCTTGGGTCACACCATCAACGATACCCCCCATATATCCCAGAGCCTCAAGTTGTTTCAATGTCTCCGAATCCATCGGTGTCGTTGTTGTTTCTGTCGCTTCAGACAAAGCCACATAGGCTTCTAGTTTAGCAATCTCAGAATCCAATTCGGATGACTCTATGGCTGTTGTAGAAACGGCACGATGGTCCTGCTCAAAGGGATAAAAGGAATCATATTTCCCGTCCACAAATCGGCCTGCCTCTTTACTGTGGGCATGCAACGGATACAATCCAAATTTCCGCTGTGCGGTAAGAGATTCAGAAAAGATCGGAGCATCATCGCGAGGTTCAAATAGATTCCTACCTTCTATTTCCGAATGGGGTTGCAACCCAGAAAGTTCAAGGACCGTTGGTGCAATATCAATCAACCCAACAGGATATTCAATACGTGTATTTTTGGGAACACCAGTTCCCGACACAATCATTGGGACACGAATGGTTCCATCGTGGAGCAAAAAACCATGAGTGAGTTCCCCACCATCTCCGAGACCTTCTCCATGATCGGCTGTAATCACAATGATAGAGTCTGGGTACTGATTTTCCCACCAGTCAATCAATCGCTCTACTTCTTGTGCGGTGTAAGCAATCTCACCTTCATATGGCTTATCTGGATATTGAGAAGCAAATGGTTCAGGTGGATCATAGGGCCAGTGGGCATCAAATAAATGCACCCAAGAGAATACAGGTCCAGACTGGTCTTTCATTAATACCAAAAAGTCATCGATGACATCTTCCGCTCGACGTTCATCCTTCCAATCTCTCGCAGCTGCAGAAGACGTCAGCGGATCATGATACAGATCAAACCCTTGTCCAAACCCCCAATGTGACTGCGTTGGAAATGCCGAAGTGAATGCTGCAGTAAAGTAGCCCACTTCTCTGTAGCGTTCGGCAAGGGTAATGTGCTCATCACCAAGTAAAAACTCCCCGTTGTCTCGAACTCCATGCTTGATGGGAGACATCCCGGTCATGATTGTAGAATGAGCTGGGATGGTCAATGGACAGGGAGAATAGGCTCGTTCAAAGACAGTACCTTCTGCTGCCAGTCGATCGTAAATCGGTGTTTGAACATGTGACCCATAGGGACCAAGATGATCTGCCCGTGTTGTGTCCAAGGTAATGATCAGTACAGAAGGACCATCCAAATGCTTCTGAAGCACATCAACTCCATCTGTCTTGCAAGATACCATCATCCAAAACAACACACTCATCACACCATGTCCCAAACTGTACATGCACCCTTCATATTCATCTCACCTTGATATTATCACTGCGTACAAAATATACGAAACCAGATCAAATTTGATGCTTCCTGTATCAATTTTACAAACATATCGGCAACAATTATTAACTACTTTAGTTCTAATTGTTAAAAACGAATATAATAGTAGACAAGTCTAAGTACGATATAGAGGTTGAACAATGAAAGTCTGGTTGTTGATTGGTGGATTACTCACTCTTGCAGCGTGTTCCGATGAAGATAAACCCAATGAGTCCTCTACCGAACCGAGTTCTGAAGAGGTAGACAGCGATGGAGACGGTGTCATCGATACAGAAGACGCCTTTCCCGATGACCCGAATGAAAGTGTCGATTCAGATGGAGATGGTGTCGGGGCAAACGCTGATTGTGATGATGAGGATGCTTCTCTCTTATCGACTGATAATGACCGAGATTGTGATGGGATCTTAACAGAAGAAGATTGTGATGACCAAAATGCTGAATCCACAATTGTGGCTGATGATTCCGACTGTGATGGGACATTGGCCGTAGACGATTGCAATGACGACGATCCTGACTCTACACTTGTTGCTGAGGATACAGATTGTGATGGAATTATCACAGCTGATGACTGTGATGATAATGATCCAAACACCGTAAACGATATGGACTGTGATGGTCAGTTATCTACAGACGATTGTGATGATAACGACCCATACGACATACCGTTCAATATAGATACAGACTGCGATGGAACTGTCGACAACATTTATTTATCCGTTGGTGGTATGCACAATTGTGTCATCAACAACAATCAGAACATCCTCTGTTGGGGAAAGAACAACGATGGAGAGTCTAATCCTCCAACCGGAACATTTAAGTCTGTGTCTGCTGGATTGTTTCATACCTGTGCCATCGATACCAACGACTCGATTCAATGTTGGGGTAGAGATACAGATGGACAGTCCACACCACCCACCGGAACATTCGAAAGTGTAGCCGTCTCTGGTCTACATTCTTGTGCCGTCGATACAAATGGTACAGTACAATGTTGGGGAAGCGACAGCGATGGTCAAGTGTCGGGTGCACCAGCAACTGGGTCATTCACTCAGGTAGCCACCGGACGCTATCATACTTGTACACTCGACACGAATGGTACAATTTCATGTTGGGGGGATGACAGTCACGGACAAGTCTCCAACGTACCCACTGGTACCTTTACATCCATTGACTCAGGTCGCAATCACAGCTGTGCAGTTGATTCCAATAGAGGGGTTCAATGTTGGGGAAATGACGATGATGGTCAGGTTAGTACCATCCCAAGTGGACAGTTTCTAGATGTATCTGTTCAAGGAACGTACGCCAATGGCTCTCATTCTTGTGTCATCGATACAAACAGAGAAATTCAATGTTGGGGTTCGAACGACAACGGCAAAGCGACACCACCGACTGGTCAGTTTCTACTGGTTGGTACCGGTGGACACCATAGCTGTGGTTTGACGATTGCGGGCTCAGTTGAGTGTTGGGGCATAAACGATGGTTCTTCACTGGATTACGGACAAACGACACCTCAGTTAACCGACCTGTTTTGTACAAACACCTCAGATAGTGATTGTGACGGCACCCCTGTTTCCGATGACTGTGATGACAATGACTTTCATACAAATCCCAATGCTGTAGAAGTATGTGGAGATGGAGCAGATAACAACTGTAATGGAACCACCAATGAACAAAATGCTCTCAACTGCACAAACTATTACTATGATGGAGATGGAGATACATTTGGTGTTGCCTACCCTCCTGTAAATATTGGAGGTTCACAAGTTGAATGTTGGTGTGAAGGTGGTAACAACTCTTACACAGGTTTAGATACAACAGATTGCTATGACAACAATGCAAATGTTCACCCTCTACAAACTCAATATTTTGCCTATCACCGAGGAGATGGCTCTTTTGATTATAATTGTAATTACGGGCAGGAAGAATTGCAATACCAAAGCATATCAAATGGTTGTCAATGGGGAACTTTTGGAGACTTTGAATGCATCACCAACAATGTTGGCTGGCAAGGCTATTTACCACAATGTGGTCAAACAGGAACGTGGATTGAAGATTGTGATGGAAGTTATGATATTTTTTGCTACGGAATATGTACTGCAAGTTGGTATCTTAATGGATTTTCAAGTGCGGCACAATGTTACCTGTCATGTACAAATTCTTGTAATCCACAGTACGATACCAAGACCCAAGGATGTAGATAAGCAACCTCACCTGTAAGTAGAAAACGAGATGCGACAACTCATTTTATCATCACATCTCACTTATATTAATGTGTACTATCTACACTAAAACATGTATGTAGCACCCAGTTGTAGAACTGGATACACCTGAGCTTGTCCGGTATAAAATGCTTCAAGTACACTTGTTTCATGTTGAATGTCCTCATCTGAAACAACGGAATTTGCAGAGAATGTAACAGTGGAAGGACCTTGATACATCATTCCCAAATCAAAAGCGAACCCCAAACCCTTCTTATTAGAGATACCGGTGCCCAATGAAAAATAAGGCAAGATGTTATTAAAAGAGACACTTGCTTCCAAAGCATTGTCCGTCAAATCGGTTTCCGTACCTTCAGCACCTACTGGAACGGCTTCTCCTGATTTACTAATATCAATTGTCGACATATTATATGTCGCACCAAATGAAACACGTGCCCACTGAGCTTTTTCCTTGAACGGATGGTAATGTACCAACAGAGATGCTCCTTGTAATTTTGTAAGATCTTGATAAGGTCCAATATCAGCACCTATCATTTCGGAATCCTTTGTCGCTTCTGGTGCTTGAAGCCAATGGGTTTGCAAGGATACAGCACAATCCTCATTTGTTGCATAGATGTAGGAAAATGACATCCCAAGTGAACCAACACCGAGAGACAATCCGGATCGTGACTGCTTATCATTATTTGACTCTACTTTCTCTGAGACTGATTCTGTGGATTCTTCCGTGACTGTTTCCTCTGTGGGTTCTTCTGTTGCTTCTGCCTCTGTTGTTTCTGCCTCTGTTGCTTCTTCTGTAGTCTCACCTTCAGTATTTTCTTCTACTTCTGTACCTTCTTCTGAAGATTCTACTTCTGTAGTCTCACTTTCTGTTGCTTCAGGCTCGAGTGCAAATGCTGATAAAGTAAATAGTAATGAAATCATCGAATGCTCCTTTTGTATTGATGAATTTTATGAACAATTAAAAATCGCTGTGTTTCTCTATAAGTTTTTCTGTCTCTTCCCAAAGATGTGCATCTACACTATGTCGGAGTGAATGTGCCGCTAGGATGTACTTAAATTTTTGTACGCCCTTTGAGTGATCAATGCAATCCACATAATTTCCTCCACCCTGCTGATGTACTTGAAAAGAAGAACATAAAAAGATGTGGGTCTTTGCTCCTTCTTCCACGGAAACACCTTGTTGGATTCGGGAACGCATGCTCGGGTTGTCGGTAACACCCTCCGATAAGTTGGTTGCCACAATACCCGGTTCCAAAGAGTTCGAAGTCACTCCTTTGTCATGTAATCTTCGATGTAATTCTCTACTAAAAACAACCTGCATGAGTTTGGTCATTTGATATACTTTTAAAGAATTATATGGTTCTGATGTAGGATTAAAATTCTCAAAATCTATAGAACCGCCACGTGCTGCCAAGGAAGATACATGAACCACTCTAGCAGGAGTTGATGCGACCATTCTTTCTTGCAATAGAGAACAAAGTAAGAAATGTCCAACGTAATTTGTTGCGAGTTGAAGATCAATTCCATCTACTGATTGACGTTTTTCACCCATCATTATACCAGCATTGCAGAGCAATACATGTAAGGGAAGACCACTGTCTAAATAGTTTTGAGAGAACTCACGAACGGATTGTAGACTAGAGACATCGAGTTTCAT
>CAJWHX010000148.1 GCA_913040875.1 uncultured Pseudomonadota bacterium
AAGGACACGAAGCAAAATTTAAAGTTTTTCATCGTGGAAGAATACAGTTGGCACGTTGGTTTCAAATTGCGAGCCCAAATGGACCAGCATCCAACCGAACCGTCTTACTTCCAAAGTCAAGCGGGTTCTCCGTTGTCTGTTCCAGCTGGTGCAACGATTTGTATGGATGCTCAAGTATACAACGATGTCGGTCAAACCAATGTGCTCTCCGGAGAATCAGCATTTCAAAGTCTTTGGAATGCAGGTACTTATTATGAATTGACATCTACTGTCGAGGTCTTGGATCCCGATAGAGTCACCGTTACCAGTTCTCAAAATGGAGCAACCGATTTTGCCAACGATGGTTCACCTGGCAAGCCCAGCGCTGAAATTGCAGATGTGGTCTCCGGAGACTCTGTACTCTCTGCTTGTTGGACCCCTAGTGAAGATGAGGTTGGGAAGATTGCGACGTTACAGGTGTCCTTTAAGGACCTTGTGACTAAGAGTAAAACTTCATCATCCATACGAAAAGTGGAAGTGATTCCTCCAATGCGATTGGTGCCTGAACCGAGATTGCTAAACCTGAGAAATGATGTGGAAGAGACCTTGTTCACCAATGATGTGGGGGTAGATTCTTTTGCACTCACTAAAGAACAATCTACCTTCTCGGAGTTCAACAATAGAGCATGGGAGTTGGGGAAGGCAAAATTCATCGTTGAGATTGGGTATTGTGACGGTATAGCAGTAACCAATGCCAATTTTGAACGGTGTCCTGACGACAAATGGAAAACCGGCCTCAGGGGGCTTCAAGAGTCCGAGAGCTGTCGGAGCTGTGAGTTCAAACTGTCTCCATCAACACCAACCGATGACCTAAACACATTGGTTCCAAGCACAGAGTTTGTTGATGATGACAATATCGTGCGTTTGGGATGGGACAGTAGCAACAATCACTGGCAACTGGAGGAGGAGTCCAATGATGGAAAGCGGATGCTCTCTGTCAAAATGGGCCCCAGAACTAAGGCAGGTGTTGAGCAGCACCTTCGACTGAGACTGATTCCTGCAGATCCCTATTATCGAGTGTTTATTCCACCGGTGGATATCGGTTTGCAAATCAAGGCTGGGAAACCCAGTTTTATGGAATCCTTTGGTCCGTTATTTTTGCTGTTGTTTCTATTGGCGGGCGGTTTTGCGATCATGCATTATGCTCGGCGTCCAATGACATTGCCGGTTGGTTTAGAGATAGCGGTATGGTCAGGAAATCCCAATCGGCCAAAGAATTGGACCCCTTGCCCAACTGAAGCCGAGTATACCTTGGAAGAATACAACATCACATTGGTGGCAACAGAAGATGGTGCGGCCATAAAACCCACTGATCGTGTCGAGAAACGTCAAGGTGGTCGATGGGGCGATGTCCCTGTTTCGGAAGGACAGATATGTTTGGTCACGGGAGTGACCTACCGTTACCAGAATCAATTCATCCAACTGCGCACGAAAGGAGAATAGACAATGTACCTCTGGTTGTTCCTTTGTTCTTGGGTGTATGCGGAATTCGGTAGCAAACCCTCTTGGGATATCGGTCTCATCATTGATCAGTCAGGTTCAATGACAAAAATGGACTCCGCAGGATTTTCCTTGTTGGGACCAGCTATCCTTGCAGACCTGTCTGCGGATGGCGATGTGGTTCGCATTCATCCTCAACCTTCGGGTCAAAATAATTGTGAACCATTCCTTCTTGATGCATCTAATCGGAGCCAATTCAAGTCTAAGTTGTCGAGACTTAGAAACGCTTGCACGGGTTCAGAGTGGATGTCCAACATTGCACCCATCGTTGATGCTCAGGTCCGCTCTCCAAAGGAGAAAAACTTCGTTGGCGCACTGTACGATGGAGACTGTTTTTTAGGAAGTACACAGTTTTATTGTCGGACTTCATTTAATCAAACACTTGAAAGCGCCCGCATGCGTGACAACAACATTGATGGCTTTGTCATGGGGGTTGGAGTAGAGGCAAATAACGCAGGTCAGACCCCTACGATGGAAGTGTTTGGACCTGAGGGTGCGATTTATGTAGAGGAGAACAATTCAGATTCATTCTTGCGCGGTTTCCAGTCTTTATTTGAGCAAGTACTGGAAGCCAAAACGGGACAACAGGGTCCCTTGCAACGTGATGGACTTACGACAAAAGTGCGGGTTGAACTGCCACAAGGTCCGACCCGCGGCTGGCTGGTTGTGTTAACCCAAGACCACCCGATCGAAGGGGTGGAGAACACAAGTCGCAGAGGTCGTTTTGAGGTTGACCCAGATAAGAAATGGACCAATCCGCACAGTAAGTGGTCCTATCAGGTCATTGACTTGTACCCTGAGAACCGAGGTCCCTGGGAGTTTATCATTCAAACTCGGGCAACCCAAGGTTCTTATTTTCTATTGACAGCTTATGACTTGGAACTGGAAAAAGACGTGGCTTGTCAGTTTCAAACCGGCGATGCAGAGAGTCGTATTGAGGTGAAGGTATCTAAGGAACAAGAAGACGATGCAACGGTCTATTTACTCAGAGATGGTTTGCCGAATACCCCCTTCACCAAGATTGGTCCCAAAAGATACGAATTGCGTCTGGATCTCCATGACCATGATCCAGATATGGAAGTCGGTATTTTGATGGAGCGCCCGGATGTTTTTCGCCGCAAGGTATCTCTTGAATTAGATTGTTCTTACAAACGGTGTGGGACGTTTCCACAAGTGAAGTATCCAGTTGGAAAACCTGAAAATCCCTCCTGGACCTTGACGGATTATCGAACTGGGGACTCTTTGCATGAGGATGTACAAAGTGTAACACTCATCGACGGCGGTGAGCGCATCCCAATGCCTGGACAAGGCACCGCTTTTCGTGCGGAGCGCCCGATAAGTGGTACAACGGTCTCCAGTCGACAAATTAATGTGCAGTACCAGATGAAGGACAGTGAAGAAACCGTCACCTGTCCCCACAGTATATCCTTTCACCCTGTCGTGTTGTTAACACCACCAACGGTTCCGCCAAGTAATCTAGAGCCTGCGGAGTGGCTTTGGCCGTGGCAATCTGGTGTCAATGAACTGTGCGAAGATTGCGATGGAGTATCGGGGCAATCAACAGACATCCCCTTCTCCGATAGTGAAGTGAATGGATCCGTACAAGGTGAATTGGCGATTCAGTCAATCCAGTTTAATGGGTACCCTGTTGAGAAATTACCAAAAGGTGTAAATCTGTATATTCAACATGGCGAGGGTGAACCACAAGAGTTGCGAGAGGGTACAACGTTCCCAGTGGCCTCTCTAAGTCCAGATATGATATTCACAACGAGAACGTGTATCGATGTATGCCCCGAACCCGGAGAACTAGAGGTTTCACTTGCGATCACAGCATTTGATGTCTTCTCACAGGAACCACTGCAAAGTGCCTCACAAACTGAACCCCAGAATTACACCAAAACGTTCCCTGTCCGGATTACCATTCCAGCGTCTTCACGGCTGAGTTGCTGGATGAATACTCTACTGACCGCGTTGGGGCTATTGATCACGGCATTTTGGGTTCGTGGTTTCATCGTTCCGTTTCGTTTCCCAAAACAGGGACAATCATCCAGAGCTCCATCGTACTTTACGCCTCTCGCACTAGGTTCTTTACATAAACCAGATTACAAACCAACAATTTTGGCGATTGACTCTTATGCTCCGAAACGAACGTGGTATCGACATGAGTCTGTATACATCAATGACGATACGATGATGTTGTCCAAGGAAGAAAAGTCATCTTGCCAGGCTGCCATCATCTTACGAGACAAGCCCGAGCGAAAGGGACAAATGCAGGTTTGGTTTGATCCCAAGGGACAACAGTGGTATCGCGCTCGTTTTATTCCCGGTTCAGGACTCGATGGATATAATGGACAATTTGAATCGGTTTCTGCTGAGGGAGAAGAGTTGAAACTGGATTCGTTGTACATTTGTAATGTTCTAAGTAAACCGAATTGGGGAATCGTATTTAAGAGGTGATGAGATGTTTGCATTCGTGTATTTAGTGTTGGCTGTATTCAAAACAGTGCACGCTCAGTGCCCTGCTAATTTGCCTGTTTTGCAGGAACTGTCGTGTTCTGATGTGATCACAACCGATTTAAATTTAAAAAAGTCCAGCTATTTGAGGAATTATTCTGGCAAGTCCGGACATAGATGTACTCTAAATCAACCAAATGCAGAAGAGTTATACGCTTTCGATTGTAAAAGAAGTGGCGAAATCAAATTGTTATTGCACGATTTGACTTGTGACTTGGATATTTATGTTTTGGATGATTCTTGCAAGCCAAACGGTGGCTGTATTAAACAGTCGATTGCAGCAAATAGTGATCAAGACAGCATCAAATTCTCATGCCAAGAGGGTGAGCGCTACTACATCGTCATCGAAGATTTTGCATGCTCAGGACAGTCAGCACATTACCAATTGAGCTTTGATACCAGAGCGGGAACTGGGTGTGAAGAAAATTGCACCGATGGTGTAGACAACGATCTGGATGGAGACGTCGACTGCGACGATTCATTCTGCTATGAGCAACCGGAGTGTAGCAAACCTTGGGGGCCCAAATGTGCACAAAAAATCAATGGAATGTATCCCGACGCCCTTTCTGAACAAAACATCGCCATTGGTGAAAAGGTACATTTAAATGTTCCCATCTTAACGGATGCATCCACTGATTCGATTGTGGCTACATACAAAGGGCAAACGCTTGCGCTACAGTCACAGGGGAATACGTATACCGGAAGTTTGAACCTCCAAACCTCAGAACCTGTCGAGATTGAAATTCGAGCGAAGAAAGACGGTGAGAGCGATAAGGTTTGCTATCAAAAGGTCAATTTCCTACCCTGGGTCGACTTACAGAGTACGACGGGACATGAAGGGACTGTTGGACCGGCAACCCTAGACAATGTACTCAATCCTTTCAGTGCGGTTCCGGTGGATTTGGACACACAAGATCGCATCGACCCTTTAAAGGTGTGTCGGGTGGATGGTTGTGGGGGAAGTATTGTGACGGTGGACTTATCGACCACCAAATCACAAAAGCCCTTTCAAGGGTATGTCACCCTTGATGCCAATTCTTCGGTGGACACTGAAAATGGCATACCGTGGGGGATTCGGTATTATCAAATTCCCACCGCAATCGATTTGACCCATGTGTCTACCGAAGATGCCAAAGAGTACCGCAAGTTCATACGACAGATGGAATTTGAGTTGGGGCAATCCGTTGGGTTTGAATACCATCCGGATGACCCTCGAACGCATCAGTTTCAATTTGCGGTTTGCAATCAAGGATGTCCGGCTGGAAAACAGTTGACATTAAATGGCACAGTGTCTGTTGACAATATCTTCGTTAAAGAAGGTCCAACCATTTCCAGTCAACCAACATCCGTTCAACGTTCCTTCACAGAAACCATTGAAATCGGTGCCTCTTCATTTTGGACCTGTCATGCTGGTAAAGTTGAGTTTGTGGTGTGGTTGATCACCACGATATTTTGGTTGCGCGGCTTCATCGTTCCGTTTCGTTTCCCAAAACAAGGTCAATCATCCAGAGCTCCATCGTACTTTACGCCTCTCGCACTAGGTTCTTTACATAAACCAGATTACAAACCAACAATTTTGGCGATTGACTCTTATGCTCCGAAACGAACGTGGTATCGACATGAGTCTGTATACATCAATGACGATACGATGATGTTGTCCAAGGAAGAAAAGTCATCTTGCCAGGCTGCCATCATCTTACGAGACAAGCCCGAGCGAAAGGGACAAATGCAGGTTTGGTTTGATCCTAAGGGACAAAAGTGGATTCGCGCTCGTTTTATTCCCGGTTCAGGACTTGGCGGATACAAAGGACAATTTGAATCGGTTCCTGCCGAGGGAGAAGAGTTGAAACTGGACTCTTTGTACATTTGTAATATCCAAAGTAAACCGGATTGGGGAATCGTTTTCAAAAGGTAAAGACACATATGAAATTAATCAACAATTACCATCGTTATATAGACAAAGACGTTAAGTAATCTTACTGAATCAATGACTTATGGTCGGCGAATAGTTTGAGTTTTATTGGAGGAATTATGACAGGAATAAACACAGAAGATATACGATTTACCGAACACGGTACATTCGATCCAAGCCTGGTTAGACGCGTGGGGCTACAGTTGTTTATTGGGGTCGGAGGCGGCGGAGGTAAAATTGTTGACCGCATTTATAAACGCATGTCTGCAGATCCAGCGTGGAACGCCTACCACAAAGAGTCGACCGGTTTTATGGTTATCGACACCAATGTTGAAGATTTGGCTAGGTTTGGCCGAACAGGGGACATCGAAGTTGTCTGTACATCTGAGCAAAGTCGTCAAGCGCGTTTGGAGAAGTGTTTGGCCGAAGAAGATCCGTTTCTTGAGTATTGGAGACCCGATGGATATTCTCCGCGTACGGGTTCATTGGGTGCAGGTCAAATCCGATTGGAAAGTCGAATGGGGTTTTATGTCTTCAGTAAAGAGATTGAAGCGAAGATCAAGGGTCTTCTGAGGAAAACAACGCAGTTAGAGAATCTATATGGTGCTGATGATAACGATGTTGTTCGTGTGTACATTTTTGGAACGTTGGCTGGCGGGACTGGGAGTGGATGTTTTCTGCCGATGAGTTGTTTGCTTCGTGAAGTGTTTAAAGATGCCAATCGTCGTTCAATGATTCAAGGGTATTTGATCAGTTCAAATGCACTGGAGAGCGTCGTGAAACCGGAACTGTTCAGTTACATACACTCAAACACCTACGCTGCGCTTAAAGAGTTGGAGTATCTCAATCGCGTAGTCTACGATAATAAAGACAAATCCATTCGATTTGCCTATCGAATGCCACGGTTCCCGAACGAGCCAATTCCAGAAGTAACGTCACCACCATTCGATTGGTGTTCTATAATCAGTAGACCAGAAGGTATGAACGCACCTTATGGAATGTTGCTCAATGCAGTTGCGGATACTGCTTATTTAAATATCAGTACCGCCGCTGCAGCAAGTGAGCACGGAGAGCGGGACAACTACACACGTTTTATGCGAAACTTGAGCGCACCGACGTTGCAAGAAAATGGAATGTTGGAATTGGGGTACACGCGTCACTTTGGCACTTTGGGCTCGGCAGCTCTTGTGACGCCCGGTAAACAGTTCTTGGAGTACTGTACATCGAGAATGGTTGCCGACTTGATTCGTGTTCAACTTTGTCCAAGTCCAGAAGGAGAAAGTTTGGATGTCAATCACCCAAGTTTTCGAAATGCGCCACGTGAGATGCAACTGAAACTACTAAACCTAAGTTGGTTAAAAGCAGCAGATGCAGCCAAACGTAAGGAAGAAAAGGATCGTGCAGAGAGTGTTGCTTATTTTGAGAAGGCGGGTATGACACCAGACGAGATAGAGGAGAACCTCCAAAACCTTGGCTACTGGACGCAGATTATTCATTCGGTATTGGGAGATGGAGCAACGGACGAAGTTGCCGTATCAGAAGAAGTGGATCCCTTTGCAGGACTCTTAGGCGGGTCAGAAGAATCTACAAGCGAAGTGGTTGAGCAGGAGAGCTTCATGGCTCAAACCAAAGCCGAGTTGCAACGTCTGATTGATAAGATGGGAGCAACGGGGTTTTCATTGACACCTTTATCGCCAGTCACTATTTCATCGGCGCAAGGAACCTTTGCAGATTTGATTTCTGGATACAATCGTCAAATACGCAAGATCA
>CAJWHX010000149.1 GCA_913040875.1 uncultured Pseudomonadota bacterium
CCAGTCAAAGTGCGAAGATGATCCCAGCGGACAAAACGTTCTATGCCGTGAGAGATGTGACCAGTACCGTTTCCTCTCTGCCACTCATCACAGGTTCAATCATCTCAAAGAAGGCGTCGGAAGGACTCTCTGCACTTATTTTGGATATTAAAGTCGGCTCGGCGGCGTTTATGAAAACCGTTGAAGAGGCAGAGGCCTTAGCACACAGTATGATTGAAACCGCTCAAGGCTTGGGTGTACAAACCAGAGCACTGCTCTCCTGGATGGAGAATCCAATTGGGACGATGACTGGAAATGCATTGGAAATCCAAGAGTCGATTGACATCCTAAATGGCGGAGGACCTGAAGACTCGGTCGCCATCACAGCCCTTCTAGGAGCTCATCTTTTAGAAATGACCGGTAAGGCAACGTCCGTAGAAGAAGGGGAAATGATGCTCCGAGAATCATGGAAGGATGGTAGCGCCATGGCTGCTTTTAAAACCATGCTGCGCAATCATCATGTTGATGGTACAGTAGTTGAGGCTTTATGTACTCAGCCAACTTCGGTATTACCGCAGGCTCATCATCAGACTCCACTTAAAGCCAACAAGTCAGGATTCATTGAATCTATCGATGGCATGTCTGTAGCATTGCTGGGACTAAAAATGAAAGCCGGTAGAGCCAAAGTTGGTGATATCATTGATCCAGCTGTCGGTGTTGAATTACTCAAACAACCGGGAGATCGTATTGATTCTGGGGAAGCTTGGTGCATCGTTCACCATAATGATCCATTGGACCCCACATGGTCTGAAATGAAAGCTAAATTCATTCAGGTTGTAGATTCAAAACCAGCTGCAAAGTCTCGAGTGATCAAAGTCGTCCGGTAAATTCAACCATATACCCATATACCCATATACCGGTGCAAAACACTCAACCTCAGTATATTTTTGTATACAACTTTGGCATAACGATGAATTCATCGCAATTGCTCTCTTCCGAGTTCATTCACCGGTCAACCTTAATTACAGAGTCCAGGGTTTCTTAGGCGAAATAAGAAATTTTCGCAGTGTGTTTCTTGCAACTTTGATTGAACACCTCGAACAGTATGGATTCAAGTCCAATGGTGTCATGACATCGCCTTGCATTCGTATAAAGGTCTTCTTGCATTTGGGACAGACACATTGTACAGGTTTAATATAAGCCATGATGAACTCCATGAGATGTACGATTGTACGATTGCTATATACAGAGTACACGAAGCAAAGACTCGCCGTCGAATTTTTTAGTGCTCTTTACTGGAATCGGTCAACAGCTGATTCAGTACATCCAGTTCCTGATCGGTCAAGTCTCGCCAGTCTCCAATCGGTAGGTCCAAATGGATGTTCATGATGCGCACTCGTTTAAGCGCCACAACATTGTACGATAAATACTGACACATTCGGCGTATTTGTCGATTGAGTCCCTGCGTCAAAATAATCCTGAAGGTATGAGAACTCACTTTGTTTACAACACATGGACGCGTCACTGTGTCTAGAATGGGTACCCCACTGCGCATCTTCTTTAGAAAGTTCTTCGATATCGGCTTGTCCACTCGAACGACATACTCCTTCTCATGATTGTTTCTAGCCCGCAGGATTTTATTGACGATGTCACCGTCATCCGTCAGTAAAATCAACCCCTCGGATGGTTTGTCTAAACGTCCGATTGGAAATACACGATGAGGATAGTTCACCGCCTTGATGATATTCCCTTTGACTCTGGAGTCTGTTGTACAGGTAATCCCTACGGGTTTATTGTATGCGATGTAAATATGGGGTCTTTCATGCGGTGTGACGTCTTTACCATCCACTGCCACTCGATCTCCAACCGTCACCTTCGTCCCAAGTTCCGGCACCTTACCATTGATGGTCACTCTTCCCTGATCGATCAGCTTATCCCCCTCTCTTCTAGAGCAAAAGCCAATCTCACTCAAATACTTGTTTATACGAATTGGTTGCATGGAACCTCTATGTCAACAGAACGCCGCCAGACTTCATGAATAAGGCTGGCGACCATCACATGTACTATTGCTTCGTCCAAAGACTCGATATGTACCCAGAGCAAGTACGAATGGACTGACCGGATTCGGGATCATCTATACATACCAGTTCCATATAGTTCACCATTCGAACCGTTTTATCATCGATGAACACCCCTTCACTATACCCATAGTTGAGTTGAACCACACAATTCTGTTCTTGACTGATTTGCTCCACTGGAAAATTCTCTTTCCACTGATCGTATTGCGTTAAAATAGCTGGAACGGAGCACACAAATCTAGCATTACCACCGCTGGACCCACACACATCCCAGAGACTTTTATTGTAACTTTGGACCGCATCGATACTGGTAGCACTTGAGTCATACCAGTATCCGGTGTCGCTATAATTAGCCGTATTGCCAAACTCATAGGTTAGGTTTAAAGAATTTTGAAAGACCCCTGCCGCGGGACAGGCAGAATTAAAATCAGAAGTATACTCTGACTCCAACCAAACGCCTTCTGAAACGGAAGGTGAGTATTGGGAGGTACAGCCAAGCAAGGCTATCAAGAATAAGACACGCATAATTGTTTCTCCTACATTACCTTCGTGCGGGACCGAAGTGCCAAGTATAATCCACCCACGGGATAGGTCCGAAAGTGAATCCCTCGGAATACAAAGAGTAATGGGTTGTATCCAACACGGGGTCATACAGTGTTGCTGAGTCTACAGCATTGAGAAACACCAAACCAAAATCCCACGTTGCCCTTGGATATCCTTGACTCGCAATCGATTGACCAAACCACTGATAACTCTCACTTCGATTGCCGATGAATCGAAACGCCAATGAGTTGATTGATGCTGTGAAAGGACTCCGTCCATCCGCCATGATATCAAGGTTCAACAACAGCCAATTTTCTGTCACAACGGCCAAACGATCTGACAATCGTTTGTGTCCAGCAACCATCACTGGATGGGATATGCTACCGTTGGAAAATACTTGTTCATAGGCAACACCAGTTGCCACAGTCACATGAGAATTGAGGTCTCCATATGTGGCGGAAACAAATCCGATGCTAAGAGGTGCAGTAGGCGTATCGTCGTCAAATGCTCCTGCAAACGGTAGGAAGAACACCTCCGCGCCCCCTCCAACGTGCCATTTTTCATTGATCTGTTTTGCATATTTCCCTCCTACAATAGACACTAAGGGAAATGGAACAGTCGTTCCGACAAGCAAGGTAACGTTGTCAGTAACGCCCAATACTCCAGAGGTAAAAAGCAACTTCTGAGAAACGTACCCTTGCCCTTGCTGGAGTGGGATCGATGAGGGAGCATATAAGTATCTAGATGCAGCTGGATTTTGAAAGGAAAAATTGCCGACACTGGGAGCAAACTCCGGCTCTTCATCTACTATGGCTTCCTCATCCTCAACAGGATCAACCACTTCAGTAACCGTCTCTGGCTCCGTCTGAACTTCTGGACCTTGGGTTATCTGTACAATGGAGGTGATGCTTTGATTTGCAATCTCTTGCACTCCGCCAGAGTCCATGTAAAACCGAATGGAGTCGGTTGATTGTGGAGTCCAAATCAGCAACTGCTGAAACTCCACCGAACCTGTTAATACAATACCGTTCGCCAAGGTCATTTGAACAGGCAACATCGACAACGGAGCTTCAGTTGGCTGAAGCTCCTCAGCCAACCCATCTGTTTGCACATCAGATTTTTCTATCGGTTGATCTATTGAATCAGCCTCCACAGACGATTCAACCGGTTGGGCTAGACCAACTGTGGATCCAAATAAAACAAAGTACAGCATACATCTCTCCAACTGCGATAGATATGTCTAGACAAGTAACTCAGTGCCAATATAGTCAATGAATCCAGAATCTCCCATCGATGTAGTACCGGATTACAAATCTATGGATCGAACTATTCTTTATACTCGTAATTGTCTCGAACATTCTGACTTATATAGGTTGCCAGTCCGCGCCCCTTTTCTGCGAGTCGCTTCATCTCTACAATGTGATCTGCACCTGTTGAAGCATTTGAGTAATGGTAAATGTCTCCACCTACCCATTGTACGCGAATACCATCGGCGAGGATTTCATAGTTCACTACGCCCGATTCGTTACTTAAATTTTTATATTTGGTCATTTTGCTCTCCTATGTGGATGTTCCTGAACAATATAATATATTCTGTCCATTCGTAAAATAAGTTCAACGCAAGATTAGTGGTCCGGCATCAGGAGAGACAACACAAAGTAAATTATTCCTGGTGACCCGAAGCCAAAGAAGAATGACAGAACAAACACTACTCGAATAACAGTTACATCAATACCTGAGTACCGCGCAAGCCCTGCACACACACCCGAAATTTTTGCTTCACTTGGAACCTTCGCCAACTTCCCCATAACATTCTCCCATGTCAATTTTCCATGCACAGTATACCTAAATGTAGATAATCTTGGCTATCAAATTCCTAAAAATTACGTTAGTGTCTTTACTGTAATTCGAGGTGTCTATGAATCGTTTCCATCCCACATCACTCAGTATATTTCTGTTTTTGAGCTGCACTCCAAAAAATGATGACTCTGGTCTGGTAGACTCAAACATCGCCTCGTGTTTGACCGACGGTACACCGACAGAATCTTTTGAACTTTTTCCGAATCTACCCACTACGCAAATCCATGCGGATATTGCCTTTGACGGTCAATTAATTTGGACCGTTTTCAACCTACCCAACAACGAGAGTGACTTTGATGTGTATCTTGGAGCCATCGATTGTACTGGGAATGTCGTGGTCGAGCCACAACAGATACTCAATATACCAGGGCTCAATCAAACCACTCCCCGAATTGCCATATCAAATGACAATATTCTCATTGCAGCGCAGGCGGATAACGGAAACAGTGCAAACAATCTGTCGATACACCTGTATGTTCAAAGTGTAGATGGGACGTACATCTCCGAGAGAGAATGGACACCAATCATCGACTCTACAGAAATCGGTAACCGATGGCTCCCCAGTATTTCAGGTGACAGCGACGGGTTTTGGCTAGCGGCAGCGGCAGCCAACGGGGCGCACTTTCAAACGGCTGTACAACGGTTGAACTCCGATGGAGAAGATGTCGGATCCCCATTTTGGGTGGGTCCCAACACCTATGCTGTATTTCCAAACATTGATGGTACATCGACAGAATTCGTTGCCGCTTGGGAGAGTGGAGATGATTCTGTGCAATGGGTAAAGGGCTCTGTAAACGGCGGGGATCCCGACCATATCGAACAGTCAAACTCCAGTTCACCCAAAGTTCTTTGGAATGGTGGAAATCCCACCGTCTTTGCGAATAGACGCACTCCACTCGCCGTTACCATGAACGATGCACAACTTTCGTTGCTTGGAAACTCACACTTTCCAAATGCGGCTGTCGGTTCAACCCATACCTTCATCGGTTACTTTAAAATCCAATCTGGGTATGCAAACGATGTATACATCTCCACTTTGCTAGATGAAAACATTGCAGAACAGGATCTCTTGATTGAGAACAATACTCCTGCGGCACTCTATCGCCCTGCAGTGACAACTGTTGGTGAGGATTCATTTCTACTGGTTTGGTCTGGTGGACAGAATCCAGACTTTATGCTCACTGGACAATTTATCGATTTAACGACCGCTGAATAATCCAAAGAACAATATGCTGCCCATACTATTTGTCCTGACTGCAGGCTTGTATTCTTCGATTGGACTTGGAGGTGGAAGTACCTACATTGCCTTAATGGTTCTGGTTGGGGTTTCAACCTCAGAAATACCAATCACCGCTTTGATTTGTAACATTTGCGTCGTCAGCATCAATCTCCTTCGATATAGGGGAACTCCTTTTCCCTATCGAACGCTGGTTCCGTTGCTATGTGCATCCATTCCGATGGCCTATCTTGGTGGCCAAATGGAAATCTCACCTGAATTCTTTCAACTACTACTTGGAACGATACTGATCATCAGCGGATTTTCCATCGGAATTAAAAGAGACCAGGTATCCTTTACCATTCAGATGACACTGATCCACTGCCTCATCATCGGAAGTATTTTGGGTGGACTTGCAGGATTGGTTGGTATTGGTGGAGGGATATTTCTAATTCCCATATTGCATGCCTACAATATTGAACCGGCTCAGATTGCACGGATTTCATCTGGATTCATATTGTTCAACTCCATAGCGGGACTCCTTGGACAGATCGGTAAAATCGACAACTTCCTATTCCCTTTTGGTTTGATGTTACTGGTGATCGCAGTCTTGATTGGTGCGCTACTGGGTACCCAACTTCATTTAAAACGCTTAAGTAAAACTCACCTTCAACGAATATCAATGATTTTGATTGTTGGTGTCGGATGTCGATTGCTATTGGAAAGCTGGAATCATTTTAGTGCCACATAACCTCGAGACCTCCCTTTCCGAGTTTATCACTTATATCCGTTACAATTGGTATTCTAGCCTCTGAAATGTAGACCATACAGATAAAGCACATTACATACCAAACAACCATCCAAACACCAAACCATGACACTGACTAGCATTCTGAAAAGACTCAATCAAAGCACCCCTTTTGACGAAGAACAGTTCAAAGGGTTCCTACAAGATATCTTGGGTTGGAATGAGTTTACGATTGCTCGAGAAAATCTGCCCGTTCACCTACATGAGGCTACCGAAGAATTCTCTCGCCTCTATACATCGAAGCGTTCGACTACATATGTTTGGATCCTGAAACTAAAACGTCAGAATCCACATGCTGAACAGGCTCTCTTAGATTTCATTGCTCAAAAGGAGTCCGAATGTATGGTGGTCATTCGATATCCTGAAGTCAAAAACTGGAAACTGGGCTGGGTCAGTCTCATTGACGAACAATCCCAATATAGATGGATGGACATCGGCAATGAATATACCAATCATACTTGGGCACAACTGCTGTTGAACCATCATCAAGCAACAACTACGACTGCACGAACTTTCAAATCACACTTCCATCAACCACAACTTCAAAACATCTTGTTAGGCAGAGTAAAACAGTGGAAAAGATACACACTAAACAATCTTCACCACTCTAGTAGCGCAGGAACGTTCAGTGGCTCAATAGAGCTGTGCATCGAGTTGTTTTTACAGGTGTTTGTACTAACCATCATTGAGAAAAAGGGCTGGCTTCATTTTGGAGAAACTAATGACTACTTGAGGGAATTGTTCAAAGCAGGAGGTGTTGATTCCAACACATTCTATTCATCTAGATTGAAGCGACTTTTCTTTGAAGGTCTTGCAATTAAAGGTAAGCAAAACGAACCGATGACATACGGCGAGGTTGCATTCCTTAATGGTGGATTGTTTGAAGAGTCAAAATACGATAAAGCAATCAGTGACTTACCCGACGAGATGTTTGAACCGCTTCTCGGTGAAAATGGATTGTTTTACAACTATAATTTTATTAGGTTTCTTTTCATCATTATAATTATACTGCTCTTCTTGCCCAGAGTCAAGTATATTCTCTTGTGCTGTCTGCTCACAATCATATAGTCTCATCTTGGCACGATCAATACCTACAATAAAACGTTTATAAACAGAAATATCATTGTAGCGATTCTTCAATTGCTTCACCATAATCTGTCCCAACTGCTCAAGTTCCTCAGTGCTAATAAGGGCAAACATAAGATCAGCAGTAGCAGGGAGACCAAAGGACTCAGAAGTG
>CAJWHX010000150.1 GCA_913040875.1 uncultured Pseudomonadota bacterium
CGCTTTCCCAACCAAGGCAACGAGAGACAATAAGTACTGGCCCCTCGTTCGTCGAGTCAATGATGCTCATGGCGATCGCAATCTGATTTGTTCGTGTTCTGCGTGGTTTGATGATGAGAGTACATCGGAAACACAATCGCAGTGATCCTATGGGTTTGGCTACACTTGATCTCGACGGCAGTTGCGATGGAGTGTCCCACTCATGATCTGTATGCGTACAAACTGGATGCATATTCCATCGCAGTCGAAGATGATATTGTTCAGTTCAAACTGAGTGTTGATGAGCATAAGGTGGTTGAGCCCGACGTTCGACTGTGGGTTGAACTGTTACAGTCATGCGAAGCTAATCAGACGTTGCAAACGTTTGTTCAGTGGCAGAGAACTTGGGTACAACTCATTGATTTAGGTCTTGAGTATCAATCGGCTAGTTGGATACACAAAATGCATTTGAAACGTGAGATTCGTCATGTCGAGCGACTGATTGTCATACAGTATGCACAGATGCTTCACCGACTTGAACTTGAAACAGGCATATCGGTTCTTTGGAATGTTGAGGCGCACCCTTTTGCAAAAGGCATGGTATCTGCGGGCCGAGGATCTCCAAAAGTGTATCGATACATTTACCATCAGTTCAATTTTGTTCAGTAGATTCTCGTAAATTCAGGGTTAAAGTGGACTATTTATGTCCGAAGGCGTTTTGGTATTTCGTATAATAAGTATACACTTATTAAAAATACCGGAGTGGATTATGAGTATTGTATCCTTAGAATGTACGTATATTATCGAACGGATAAGATCTATAGCATTTCAAGTTGGATCTTTCTTGGGGGATGATTCGCAGTACAACCGAGAGAAACAGGCGAAGTATATGGTGGATGTTGTTGTAGGAGGTGGAGCGAATGAAATTTCCGACGCCATATCGGATACCATTTTGTATGGTCGAAACGAATCCGTTGAACTGGAGTCTACCCAGTTCTTTGAGGTGCTTCGATTTGCACGTCAGTTCTTTACACAGAAGGTATTGGATGCCATTCAGCTTGAGTCGAAACGACCGAGAGCCTCATTCATGGTCCTTAGACGTCGTATATTGGATGTCGAATCGCATATTGATAACGGTATTCTTAGAATGGATTTCATCGTCGATAAAGAAAGGTATCCAATTCGTCTCAGTTATCGATTGGGCACTCAAAATTTTCTGGCGAATGCGTGGTTGCAATGGTTTGATACTACATTGACGGAGGCATTGACATCTTCAGGGGATTTGTCTGAAGACGTGAAGTCAACCATGCGGGGGCGTGCACTGTGTTTCTTGAAGTACTTTCGAGAATACCGAAATGAGCGTCCTATCTTTTGGACCTACAATAGAGTGCACATCGTACGCGAAGCATTGATAGAACAGTTTCATAAGGATGTTGATAATGGCTATGTGAAATCCTATCAACCTCACTTGTGGGAGCGACATACTTTCGATAACGTCCGGAAATTTCTTCGCCGCGAAGGATGCCCAGAGAAACTGTTCTGTACAGTTGGTAAACAAACCTTTATATTTGATTCTGCACTGTCGGAGCGAGATATATTCATCTCATTACAGCGTGGGAAATCCGAGAGGATTCAGGGGATTCTCAATGCTGATGGATTGAGTTTAAGAACCACGGAGCATTTTGTGGTCATTCAACAATTACTGAAACGGTTGGATTCGAATCCACTTGAAGAACTGTCTAGGCTTGGGCGAGAGTCAAAACATTGTACGGTATGCAATCGCAAGCTAGAATCAGAGCATTCCATTGCGCGGGGCATGGGGCCAATTTGCGCGTCACGGTTTCATCCCAAAATGGTTCAGCAGTCGCTCTTTTGATCCTATTGCTTTGACAGGATTTGGTAGACAACATGCGCATCACTTTGTGCGATTGGTGCACCAAATATTTCCTTCCACAGTAACAGCTGTGCGCTGTGCCGTGTCTGAGGAATGAAATTGAAGTGCAATACAAAGTGTGTGAAGCCTTGTTGATTCAAGTTCTCACGTAGAGTATCTGGGTTTTGACAGGAATTCAGTCGGCATTGTTGGCGGATATCTCGCCATGATCCGGCTGTACTTGCAGCCTCGTTTAATCGACGCCAAACCTCTGTCCGATGAAGCCATGATTGCTGAATCCCATAGGCGATTGGACGTTCATGGAGCGTTTGCATCCACAGGTATTCATGATGAGGAGATTGAGCTGTTGAAGGGTTTCGATTGGTTAGTGGAAAATTGAATATGTTTTGTGATGATGTCTGAAGTATTGAAATTACCTGTGCGTCGACTGGAACTGGTTGTGTTGTAGACACAGGTTCCGTAAAACAGATCTGATGCTGTAAAAGGATGATTACACTGGCAATCCAAGCGTATCGAGTGATATGTTGCAATAGTAAGGCGCAGAGTACACTCCCTGTTAGCAGAGCCATCCAGCTGTACTCCCATGGAACTTCCATCGTTGAAAAGTAGGGGACAAGACCTGCTGTGGCATAATAAATAGGAGACGTCACTGTCCAGGTTTCATGTATTGTGATGTTCGGACCGAGTGTAAGAACAGTGAAATATAGACTCATTGCAAACCACAGGCCTGTACCTTTAGTGCGCAGTTTCTTGATGGCAATAAAACTGAGCCATCCCACAGGTATTATCCAGCCAATAAATATACTTTCTTCGAGTACATCGAATCCAAAAGACTGTTGTACTGTGGGTAAAAATAGGTCGAACACCGTAAAATCATTCAATACTTCCAAGGGAGTATTCCAGTCCCAGAATCGCTGGGCTTTGTGCTCAATGATACTGCTCTCTTGTAGACTCGACTGGGCTCTTCTACTGATTGGGTAGGCTACGCTAGCACAACCAATGGCAAGTGAGCTCATCCATTTCCACAAGGAACGGTTTTGGACAAGGTGCCACGAAGCGATCCACATACTGCTTAAGATTGCAAACAGGGCATAATGCCAAGACCCCAATACGGTCAGACCAAAAAACACAATACCGCCGATACAGTATTGCCATCGTTGTTTCTGAATCAATCCGGTTAAACAATAGAGATATAGCAAGACCCACCCTAGATTTAGTCGTTCAAAGACCGAAGAATGAAGTACAAAGCGTTCAATGAACGGAGTTGTGTCTAAGCAGCATAAAATAAAGAGTGTCGCCCAGAATGTTAACTGTAGCCGTTTGCCAAGTGCAATGGCTCCAATTCCCATCAGTGTCCATTGAAGAAGAATCATGACGTTGACACTCATTAGGAAAGGCATGCCGATGGAAGTCCCCATCCAGACAATGAATCCATTCAGCCAGTCGACATGATACAGATCTCCGGTATATGGAGTATTCAAGAAGGTCTCTGTGTTGTTCCAGGTTTCTGTAAAGCCGCCGTCATTCCATTTCCGAATCCACCGCCAGTACCCCCATAAGTGAGGGTATACATCACTGTCGGGATGGCCAACGGTGCGATCTGTTGGGTCCATGAGGGTGTTTCGTAGAGCGATAATGCCCATGGTCATATGGATCCACAACAACGTGAAGAAGTGTTTCGTTTGCATATCCTCAACATATCGCATTTGTGATTGTATCAGCAAAAGGTAGCCGAGGTGGTTCTACGCAGAAGAAAGCAAAAAGGGTGCTCAATGAGCACCCCTTGCATAGATCAATAGAAGATCAATATCAATCCGATTATTGACCCAATACGTATTTTACGTTGCCCATGTTGTCGATGTAAGCAATGTGAATGAAGTTGGTTGGATCGATATCCACATCCAATTGCTCTCCACCAGTTCCGACAAAATAGGTCTGCCATGAGCCATTTTCTTTCAATGCAACGTTGACAGAGTTGCTGTTTGAATCGTGGAATACGATGTATGGGGCATCCTTGTTGTTGAATGCAAGACGAACGCGGTCTTTTGGAATCAAATCACGATTCCCCAACTCTTCCCAGTTATCAGCTGGAAGTGGGGGAGTACCAACGTTGACACTGGTAACGGTCTCGATGTTCCAACCATTGCAGCTTCCAGTGTTGCAGCCGTATTTTATTTGTTGGTTGTCGTTGTCGAAATAGGCAACACAAAGATTTCCGTTGTTCATCAACGCAGCGGAGTTGTAGATCCCTTGATTCAAAGAAACAGTGCTGTTGTAGCAATAAGAGCCACTTCCGGTTGCTGTGCCAAAGATATCGGTCAAACTCAAAGAAGAGTATTGATTGATGGTTCCAGGGTCGGTCGTCAACAATGTGTAGGTTCCACCTAAGAGCCCACTAATGTAGGAGTTGATGTAACTTGTTGCGGGACTGGCAATCCAGCCGGGAAGATTGTTTACCACTTCTTGCAGCTCATTGTGGTTGTAGAATATTGCGTGTGCATCATCGCTGGAGTCAATGACAACTGTATTGAACAATCCAGAGTATCCACCGATGGGTTCCGGAAAGTATGGTGCAACAAGTCCTGTAGGGTCTAAGTTTGCTACATCAACTTCTGGGAGTCCGATATCCAATTGGATGTTGATTCCATTCAAACCAGTCAACCCAGACACAAGCTGGTTTTGCATGTCATAGATGTATGGAACTCCGGATTCACCATTGTAGTATACGAATGTAGGCATGTTTCCGGAATCAATGTCCATTGCGACGTCACGACCAACGTTGTATCGTTCGTTTGTGCTTGGTCCGTCAATCTCAAGTGGGTCAGACCAGTTTCCTTGAGCATCTCGGAAAATGTATTGAAGGGCGGTAAAACTAGACCCTTCTTCGGTAAATGCTACTTGAACTCGGTTTTGAGCATCGACCTTTGCGTCCATCCCAGCGACACCCAAACGACGAGCATCACCTTGTGATATGCGTTCACCA
Organism: uncultured Pseudomonadota bacterium; assembly: GCA_913040875.1. The sequence continues at coordinate 4,857 of CAJWHX010000150.1, forward strand.
CAGTCGGTACAGTCCGTTCCGAGTGCACAAACAGAGAAGTCAGAACCAGGTCCACCATCATCACAATATCCATCGCCAACCCAGGCATTCTCATACCCACAGGAATCTGTACATGCGACGACAGAGTCGTTGGTTGGAGTGGCTGCCGATTCATATCCAGCCCAGTTGCCATTGGTCATTCGATAGTTGTACCAGATTTCATCGTCGTACTCATATACAACGTGTGCTTGACGGTATCCATCGACAGAGATGGCAACACGGTCACATTCACCGCCACACAGTTCATCGACGTATTCTTCAGTGACTGCATAAAAACCAGGGTCACTGACGCCATCACAGTCTGTATCGAGTCCGTCTGTGAGATCCTCTTCCATGCCCGGATTGACATTTGGATTGTTGTCATTGCAGTCGTTCCCACCAGCTGCCAAATCAACGTATCCATCTTGGTCCAAATCTGGTCCATCGATGCCGTCACAGTTCTGGTCGAACCCATCTACATTTCGATCTTCGGCACCCGGATTGATTTGTGAGTTGTTGTCATCGCAGTCACCTTGATTTTCTGAAAAGCCATCGTTATCATCGTCACTGTCAAGTGGATCTACTTCTGATGATGGTTCTCCAGATGGTTCTGAAGAGGCTTCAGAGGATGGTTCAGCTGTAATTTGACTACCATCTTTTTCAAAGTTGTTGGAACAGGCAAGCAATGTCAATGCGACGATTGAGAGGCTGAAAGGTTTCATTATAGACTCCATAAACGGTGTGTCAGAAGGTGAAGTAAAAGTAAAAGAAGGGGAGCGATTATCGACCCATTGCATACCAGACGTTTCCATCTGTACTGTTGTAGAATGCTAGGTGAGTTTTATCGTTTGTATCGATAGACATTTGTACGTTTGCACCGACATCCTTACCTGGTACCGCCGCCGCAGTAACAATATCCCACTCAGTACCTTGTAGAGAAGCCACTCGCAGGGTGCCAGTTGGATTGTGATGGTATGCAACATGTGGAATGTTACCCGATGTGAACTCGAGCGCCAGCGATGTTGATGCACCGATATTGCTGTCTATGGTTTGGATATCCCAATCTGTGCAGCCTGACACACTGACTTGACAGGCATACTTCAGTCCGAAGTCGTCCATGTCATGGTATGCCATACACAGCTTGTTGTCGGATCGGACCGCAAGTGCGTGTGCCAATCCACCGGGTTCTACAACGGTCTCGCTTTCACAGTAATAGTTGACGTCTGTTAACGCCGATACTTGTGTTGCTGGATTGGTTCCCGTTGCATATGGCGCACTTTCATCTAAGAAGACTACATAGGACATGTCGGAGGCCCCAATCGTCAAGTTGGTGTGTAACCCCATTAGAGCGCCACCACTTTGATCCAAATCTTGAAATAGATAGTCCACTTCTTCGCGATAATCTAAACTGATGCTGCTTTGACCAGCCGCTGGAATACTGGCAATCTTTGAAAGGATGGGACGATTGCTATTTGCATCGTAGTGAGCGAAGACGGGAAGGTCATCCGAACCAGTGGCAATATTGATGTAATGACTTGCGAGGGATTTTCCAGTTGTGTTCAGTCCTTCAATCTCATAACTGCCGATCCATTCAGGTACGGTTGCTCGCACATTTTTGAGGTATGCATAGTTTGTAGATAGATTGCCACTCTCATCCATCTCACTGTACGCAATGTGAAAGCGATAACTACCGTCAATGGCGCCATCAAGTTGTTGTCCCTCTCCTCCCATTGCAATGTTTCCATTGGAAGGCAACTCAGTTGAAATCGATGGTCTCCAAGCGTCTGCCGATGGAGATTTGCTGGTGTACCATAGATCTCCAGCATCTTCAAATACAACGTGAATGCGATTGTCTCTATCGACACCAAGCGCAAGGCTTCCATTGCTCTCAGATGCATTCTCGTCTAAGACGTACGCGATAAACAGAGGATCGTCTTGGCCATCGCAATCTGTATCGATACCGTCTGTGGGATCATCTTCTACACTTGGATTGATATCTGGATTGTCATCATCGCAATCATCACCACCCCAACTGTCTGAAATATGTCCATCAGCGTCAGCATCAAAGTCGTTTAGACCATCACAATTTGAATCGATGTCATCATAATAGATTTCTTCTTCACCGGGATTGATATCGGGATTGTCATCGTCACAGTCACCCTGATCCTCAGTGTAACCGTCCTCATCCCAATCGTGATTCGCTGTACTGAGGCTGTTTCCGTTTTCATCAACGGTTTCACCATATTCATTGGTTTCGTTGATCTCAGAACCATCTTTGTCAAACCCTTGTTGACACGCAAGTAAAGAAATGAGAGAGAAGATACCGGTCATGATTGCACTCCATTGGGTCGCATGAGCATTGTCGATTGTCTTGCAAATTTGATTCCAAATTTCCTGACAGTCAAGTGATACTATACCTTGCGATTACCTTACTGGAATTATTTAAAAAATCCCAGTTTTTGCGGATACCTGTTGCGAACTTGTAACCTGAAGAGGAGGTTTTACGGTATCGCGATCAAATCGGATCGTATTCATTCATCCAATCAACGAATACTTTGAGTCCGTGATCCAGTGGAGTGTCTGGGGCATATCCAAGCAGATCTTTCGCCTTAGAGACCTCGGCAAATGTCATTGGGACATCACCAGGTTGGTCGGGAAGTCGTTTGATAATGGGTGCTTTTCCAACAGCTGTGGAAATCTTTTGAATGAGTTTATCTAGACGAATCGGGGAGCAATTGCCGAGGTTGATGATCTCGAATCCTATTGGATTGTCGATGGCTGCGACAACTCCGCATACGATATCATCGACAAAAGTGTAATCACGGATTGA
>CAJWHX010000151.1 GCA_913040875.1 uncultured Pseudomonadota bacterium
GCTTGTGACGGAGTGACGGCCATTTTGATGACCCATAATGTTGGATAGAGTACAGCCAAACAGGTCAGCATCAATACTGAATGCCAGAGAATTTGCTTGGATAGCGAAGGAGCGTTCGTGGTTCTCATATCGTTTTCCTCCCCGCGATCTTGTTGCCCAACTTAGAGTATCCGTACAAAATAAAGAAGATTAGGACTGCATAGGCAGATGCGTATCCATATCGATTGCCACGAGAGAAGGCCCAACGATAGGCGTCTGAAATCAGAATGTCTGTACTGGAATCCGGCTCTCCCGCACTCACAAGATAAATCACGTTGAACATATTGAATGTCCAAACCGATCCCAAGACCACTGCCGGAAGAAGAGCTGGTTTCAGTAGAGGCAATGTAATGTGCCAGAATCTCTGAAAGCCACTGGCACCATCTACCGATGCTGCATCTTCGAGGTCTCGAGGAATGGATTGTAGAGCACCGAGTGAAACAACCATCATAAACGGAAAGCCAAGCCACGTATTGGTGATTAGATTTGCCGCGAACGACGTGCTGAACTGGGCGAACCATGAAACGGGTTCCAAACCTAGTGAGGTCAAGAGCCCATTGATCGCCCCAAACTGTTGATGGAACATCCCTTTCCAGATCAGTGCTGTGATGTAATTTGGAATTGCCCACGGGACGATGAGCAACACTCTGTATATACCCTTAAACTTCAGCCATGGTTCTCTCAATAGCAAAGCGAGCGCCAGTCCAATCCCGACGTGTAGAAATAGATTGCCAACGGTCCATCCGATTGTAACGATGAGGGTAAAATAGAAGGATAAAGAAGATGTAAGAGGCCAATCTCTCGCCAAGATGATGTCCAAGAAGTTTGCGAGTCCAACGAAGGTGAACTCACCTTGATGGTGGGCAAACAACGATACTAAGGCTCCGACTACAAATGGGAGTGCCGTCAGCAGAGTCATCGCAAGAGCCGCTGGTGCAACGTATAAATAGGCTGTCTTAGACTTCCACACTTCTTCTTTGACTCGGGAAAACGTTCGCCAAAACCACCAGGCACCGGCTAGTAAACCAGCAAGAGCCACGATAATATATGGAATTGGGTTGGCTTTTTGTGGAGCGGGTTTCGTGTAGATGGCGTATTCTACGGCGGCTTGTTCCAGTGCTTGTGTACCGGTCATGGCACCCCTATGTACACGCCGAATCGCACGAGCAAGAGGTTCCCATACTGCAGTCATGGTCGGGATGTTGGGAGTTGGGACACTGTTCAACATTTGTGCTTTGAATGCTGATAATACAGGGTCCTCTGTCAATGCAGGATTGTCCCACGCTGCCTTATTGGGGATGACCTGCGCAGCCTCTAAGGCTCGCTTTGTCGCCACTTCTAAGGAAGCCAAATGCGCGGCAAGATCTTCGGCGGCATCTGGGTTTGGACTGAATGCGGATACAAAAGCGGCTTCAACGGTGAGTAACGGTTTTGCTGGAAGCTGAGTGTCTGATACAATCGGCAGTGGATGAATAGAGTATTCTACACCGTCAGCGATTGAAGAGAGGAACCAAGGACCACTGATGGTCATCGCTGCCTGATTGCTGTTGAAGAGGTGCGTGGCCAATGCCGCATCCGGTTGTTTCGGAAGCAAATCAGCGTCGTCCATACGCTTCATAAAATCGAGAGATTGTGCATTCGCCTCGACGTCGAAAGTACTGTTGCCATCGTCATCAAAGAATCCGCCACCAAACCCGAAGAGCCAAGGCATGTGAAAATATGCGTCGGTTGCTGCATACGCCAATGGTACAACGTCTTCCGGAAGACCATCGGCTAAGCGAAACAAGTCGTCAGTTTCCGCCGGTGGATTGGAAATGAGGGCATCATTGGTGTACAACACGAGAGATTTTACGGCCAGTGGTACGGCATAGGTCTCCTTGCCGAACTGCACAGCTTCAGCGGCAACATCGAAGAACCCTAGGTTTTCGTTCGTGGATGGGTCAATCGAAGAAATTAGTCCAGATTCTACCCAAGCGCCAATCTTTTCATGGGCGTAAATGAATACGTCTGGTCCATTGTTGCGCGGTATAGCGGATTCGAGTTTGTTTCCATACGCATCGTAGGCAACAGGAAGAACCTCAACATCAATATTGGGGTGGTCGTCATCGTATTCTTGAAGGATGGTTTCCAGAACATCAGCTTCGGCATCGCGATAGGCGTGCCAAACTTTTAAGACGGTAGGGGACTCTGCATGAGCACTTCCCATCCATGCGACGAATAGAGATAGCATTGGATTTACTTTTTCTGTGGTTGATTGTGTAGCGGTGCTTGAAAAGAAGGCTTTTGACCTGTAGGCTTACCATGTAATGGGGGACCGTGCTTTTGCACAGGTTGCTGAGGCTTGCTCATACCAGTTTTGGTCTTTAAATCTTCTGGTTTGAGACTCCCTTTGAGGGGCTTTTCCTCCTGCGCAGGGCAACGATTGGGGAACTTCTTGTAATTGGCGACATTTTTGAGACAGATGCTGTTCATGGTGGGATCTCCATCACAACTGCCTACATTGGAGCATGCAACGGATGCTGCGACATAAAATGCGATTCTGTCTGGGTAAGGTGACTTTGCAGCTGCCACTCGAGCCACCTCTTCGGCATCTGGAGCCGTATACCACCACCGCTGCATCGCGTGTCCCAAACAGTCTCGAATATATGGACCGACATGGTTTATGCAGTAGTCCATTTGTATCAATACATCAGGATTGGGTCTGAAGTCGATCAGTTCGAACGTACAATCTGGATTGCCATCACAAATCTTCAGTAAGAAATCCATATCCATTCCTGAATTGGCATTCATACGACCTGAAACCCAAGCGTGACGACATTCTTTTTCCCAAGTTCCAGCCATGGGACAGAGTCGTTCAACCTCATCTACATTCGGGAATCCACCAGCGAACTTGTAAATACAATAGCCATAGACATCTTCATCTTGCTTGTACGGTTCGCATTGGGGTATACCACCATCTGGAGGTGGTAAGCCAGCCTCACCAGTAGCGTTGGGATCGATTGTTACTGGTTCGGTAGGTGGTTCACCACAACCTATCGTTTCAAGTGTGGTGAAGAGAGTCGTCGCATACAGTAAGAGCGATCTCGTCCATCCAAAAGTGCGCACAGTTCTTGTCCTTTTTGTTGATTGATTTCATTGTTGTGAAGTTTGATCCACTTGGCGACGGCTGCACCGCGAATCATCGGATCCACCATTTGTTTTCCTGTCGTGATGACGTCATCAATTTGAGTGACAGGCATTGCAACGAGCCTATCATGGTAGCAGGAGTCCTTTTGAGTCAGGTCTGTCAGTTTACTACAATCTCCATCGACTGTAGTAGATCCCGAGCAAGCCCAAAGCAGTAAAGTGAGCCACATCATTCAAACACCCCGCACGTTAGCATTTCTGAACCGTAATATGGATTGCTGATGGTTTCTTCCGTCTGGAGCCATCGTCCAGGTGCCATCGGACAAAACGCCGTAATGACGGTTATGGTTGAGTCGCTTTTATCCGCTGTATGCCTTTTTCCGAAGTCTACCATCAGCTGACTCGCTGTTTCAAAATCGTCTTGGATATCCTTGCGAGAGAGAGTACTCCAATACTGCGGACCGTCAATCCACTCTTTCAATCCCTCTGCTTCAGCCAGCTCTGCAAACTCAGGTGTACTGGTAAACGCAACGATACTTGTGATGGCTTCTTTGGTTTTCACATCATCGTCCGCTGCCATGGCCCGAGTCAAACTGAGGTATTGACCTAGAAAATCCCGAGCCTGCTTGGTATCACAGCATTCGAACGATTTGGTCTTGAAGTCATCCGCCTTTGGAGAAGGATGCTTTTGTACCTGTACCAAAATATCTTTGCCACTGGGTTCATCCGTACTGTTACAGGCCAATAATAAAGTAAGGTACAACATTTTCGAGATCCGGTTGTGTTCTTAAAACATGATTTAAGCTACTGCCTACCTTTAACGGATTGCATGGTTTTTTACAGTCCCTCTATAATTTTCCCCTCTATATTTGAAAGAGAACGTTCAACTTGTTAGATTTTGTTTGTGTAACGTGCCAATCAAGCACTACGTTTAGATTTGCATAGATTTGCGCGTGCAACTATATCTCTTTCCTTTCAAAGGTTTATCGATTGGATAGACAATCTGGAGTGAACATGAAATCAGAATGGTTTTGGCTTGTTGGCGGTATACTGGTAGCAGTGGGTCTGCTCTTTATGATCGGTGCCTTTGGTGATACTGGCTTTGGACTCGTATTGGATGGCGTTCAGCAGCAGGCTTCAGAGACATACTCAAAGTATGGGTATGACGCATCGTTGCAAGTACAGCTAACGTCAAACGGTTGGATTGCGTTGACTTGCATTGTCTTGGGTGCGGCATCTTTGGTCGGTGCCAATGCAACGGCTTGGAAAGATACTGAAGGATACTGAGTTGGTTCAAACCTAGAATACACCTTTGTGCATAGTGGTTTGGTATTGACATGGGCATGGCTTAATTGATACGTGTGGGTTGACAATCCGCACGTATTGCTTTTTTATCCGATTGATGGAAGATAGATGAAAGAAATAAAAGACAATCGAGTAATAGTCGATTCTATTGAGAGTACGGTGCATTTACATTGGTCAGGAATTGCAGAGTTGGATCTGATGGCGCTGGTGCAACAAGAAAATGCAGAATACCACCTAATTTCCTTTGCCAATGAGGGCTCAGTGGAACACAGTCCATTTATCCAAATGGTCTCTGATTTCGCGTTTGAAGAGATGTCGACGAACAATCAGGAGATTGTTCGGGTTCATGCCCAAAAGATACAATCTGCACACAGCGTATGGTTCTTTTGTTGGGACTTTGATCATGTGGAGATGCAAAGTGTTGCGCCATTTGTAGATCATGAAGTATCCCTTGAATTACGTCAGTCTGACCGATCGATTCGAACGAGCACAGTAGACTCCGTTAACGGGGCAGGAAACACCATTTGTTTGGCTAGATGGGATGTGAATCCCTTAAACGGAACCGAGGAGGGTGTATTGATTGAAGTGAATCATCCTTTTCATGTGCCCCTAATGGAAGGCATGCCTGAAGTCTGTAAACATCTGACCGAATGGGTGATTCAGCATCAAGATCAATGAGACGATTTGGGGTCAATGTCTCTCCTATTATTGACAGATCGTCAGAACCGCATACGCTTTAAGTATGTGAGGTATTTATTTTTTCTGAGAGAATTGTTAACCGTCTCCGTCGTCGAGGCATGGATTTAAAAATCGTAGCTCATCATGAGGGCTTCGCCGATCAGATGGCAGAAGTGGATAGTGCAATCCGAGACATCATGGCATCTGAAGGGTACTCTGAGGAGTTCTTTGTGGCCCCAGGTGTACCCCGTATTCGACCTGTATTGATATATCTATCTTCTGAGATAGGCTCGATGGCTTCTCATGAACATGCCGAGAAGGGACGCTTGATGCACTTGGCCCTATCTGCTGAGTTGTTTTATTCTGCTGTGTTGGTACACGATTTGGCTCTTGGAGAAACAGGGTCCAAAAGACGTGCTGTACTAAAAAAGATTTTGGGACGGGCTCTTCGTTTGCACGAGAAGTCTTGGCACGGTGGCAACCAGCTAATTACACGCTCCTTCGAACTGGTCATGATGACCAAATCATCGGATATCATGAGTGAGTTCGTACGTAGTATGCGGGAAGTTCAGGATGCTCAAAAGTCTGTCTTGGAACTGGAAGCATTTCCAACTTCTGATGATGTACTCTCATTTATCGAAACGTACACTGGGGAGATGTTTGCCTTTGCCTGTAGAGCAGGCGGAATGATGGCGAAGGCTCCTAGGACGCAATACAACCTTCTAGCTCGGTATGGACGAGAGCTGGGTGTAGCATGGCACCTTACGGAAGAGTTGGCGCACCTCGAAGGCAACAATCTAGCGGCTCTTGAAGATCAAATAGGCTTGGGGCGTCCTTTTTACACTGTGGCACTCGCTGCTGAGCAGGATGAAACTGTACGCGCTGTTTGGCAGGATGTGCAAGCTGATCAAGCCGATATTGGAGCTTTGATGGAAGTGTTGCACCGAAGCAAAGCCATTCCGCTCACACGACAAAAAGTGGCTCAGAGAGTCTGGTCTGCTCGAAGACTTCTCAAAGACCTTCCACAGTCTTCACATCGAGACCAACTGGACCATTTGGCAACCGCGCTGGCGAAGTAATTAGACAAGTGTTCGCGACAAGTTTGTATATCTGCGATTGTTGTTATGGTCCTGTCATCAAAGTGGGCGTCATTATCGTTTGATAGTTGAACTCGATTGGTTGAGTTGATTGGCACGTTCAATCCAAGCATTAACCCTATTCATGACGGTTTGGGTTACCTGAGTAGGTGGGTCACTATACCCGATCGTAAAATCCCAATTGGAGTTTCCTTCCTCCTCTAGTAGGTCATACAGATCAACCCCGTCCAAAGTACCATTGGCGCTATTGTATAGCGGTTCATCCAAGAACAATATCATCCACCATCGGTTGCAGTGAAAGGAAAGGAGTACATTTACATCATCACACTCCGTGTTCGCGATTAGGGTACTTTGCAATTCCTTATCTCCCTCGAGTAATCCATCGAGTAAAGCACAGGCTTGATTGAAAGTGGCCATGTCGGTTGAACCCATCATTTGCCACAGGTTGTTCCATGCCGTTGTGTCTGAGGGGGCGTATCCTTGGAACAGAGCCAAGAGAGGATGTTCAAGTGATGCAACGAACTCTTTATTTCTGTTGCCCAGATCTATCCAACTTGGATTGTCCATTTCATTGGAGAAGTTGTATCCCCATTGAGTAAGCATCGTTGTCAGTGGGGGGTGAGAATACCCATCAATGCTCACATTGTCAAAATTATCGTAATACCCACCCTCATCATCGTATTGAGATTCGTATTCGAAGCTAAGGGTGAGACTGCTGGGATCTGGTGCAAAGAACGGTAGAAAAGCGATCTGACGTAATGAGAAGTCTTCAAGTATCAAATCTGTATGACGCTTTAAGCTGTAGATTTTGTCGCTCCACATTTGGACTTCGGCTTGAGTCATAGTGCTAGCATGTTGTTCTAGATGGGTTTTTAGCTGTTCAAAGAGTTGTTCTGGTGTCATTGTTTCTCCAAATTAACGGTCATATACAAGAGCATTCTATTCAATGAGGGCAAACTTTAATCTCTAAATCCACAAGAATTCCAACAGGCTCTTTCACGTAATCGTTGAAGCCATCGAGTCATGTTTGGGTACTTCGATAAGTTTAGATGGGGGAGCCACGGTGCAAAGGCACAATCCACGATGCTAAATCGCACAAACAGGTGATCTTTGCCGTCCAATTGCCTCTCCAAAATGGCAAAGGAAGATTGCAGTCGTCGATGGGCTTCATCCAAGGCTGCTTGATCTGTGGTCTTTCCAATGAGTGGGTGAATCTTTTGCTCCATGAAGTGAACCCCTGCCCAGCGCTGAAATGTACACGCCTCCATGAAGAGGAGATTGAGCGCCTCAGCATACTCCGCAGTTCCAGTGACCGGCATCAATTGTGGATGGTTTTGGGAGAGTGCAAGTAGGGCGGCATTTGACTCCCAATAGACTTGATCATTGTAAATCAGTGTGGGGACAGATCCTTTGGGGTGCAGCGGTCTATATTCTGGAGTTCGATTTTGTCC
>CAJWHX010000152.1 GCA_913040875.1 uncultured Pseudomonadota bacterium
TTTTGGAAGCATAGATGGCGTCTAATTCGCGGCGAAGTCGCAAATTCTCTGCGTGGGTTGAAGGAGACGGTGTCCGATGCTTCAGTGTCGGTGTACAGAGCCAGCTGAGAAGGGGAGCATAGACCTTTTCGGGAGCGTACTTGTCTAAGCAAAATTGCTGGGCGTGATCTATATCGATTGAAACGAAAGGATTTTGTTGTTCCCATGAGTTCATACACTTTGCTTCAGTTAACTCCATTGCCAATTCGGTTGTCGTGTCTCCAATTGGTGTAAGTCCAGACCAAATGTAGAACAGTGCTCTGGTACGAGAGCCGAGAAGGGGTTCAACACCTTTGACATCTGTCCACACTCCAAATGAACATCTGGATAATACAGCATGTAAGTCGATGTCATTGAGCCATCCGTGTTGAATCCATGTCTTGGGTATCGTACGCTCAGGTAGATGCTGTACGGACATGCCGGTACAGTGTACAGTGTAGTCTGTTAATAATTGCGTTAATCGGTTCAGATCCAACCAAGAATTGTTGGAGCCCGATAGGATGACATCTTTTGTAGAGTGGGCGTTAACTACGGATTCCTGATGGGGAAAATCATACGCAATCGGTATGTACTCAATTGGGATATCTGTACAGCCTAAGAGGAGCCGTTGTCCAACAGACGCAAAGATCTGCCTCCTCGAAATGACCCCCATAGCATCTGCTCGATGCATAGCATGTCTAGTGATCTCTGATATGAACTGATATTCGGATGACGGTATCGGTGCTGCGGTGTGCTTGCTCTGTCTATCCGCAAGTGGATCACTGGGATAGTCAAGCCACAAAGGAATGGAGTCTGGAATGTACAGCAATGCAACTAAGGGTAAGAATGGTCCTGCCGTAATGATTGCATCAGCATCGGATGTATTGTTGTACAGTCGCTTCATATCGTTCAGATCGTAGACATTGAGTCCTTCAGAATGACTTCCATCGTGTAACAAGATGAGTTGTAGATTGATGTTTAGTGCTGCCTCATTCTCTCTAAGCCACCGATATATAGACCACGTCCGGAGTTGGGGGAATGTACAAAAGGATGTCTCCGGAGTCGGTAGGGGCGACTGACCGAGTACAATGACCTTCATGACTCAGAATTATGGGGGGTGTGTGTGAGGATTCCCCAATCGTGCTGTAATTTCACGATTCCATGATCGTCAAACTGAGAGGATATCTCAAAGGAGTACAATCGATTGTGCCAAATATAGGGCTTCAGATGATGTTGGTCAAAAATGGCGATGGAAACTTCGTATCGACCTGAGAGTAAAGGCAGATTCGACCATCGAATAAAGAAGGTGTACGTTCCGTGATATTCCCCCTCGAAGACATTATCAAACTTAGAGTTTGGACCGTGTACGTACACGTCATCCGATCGAAAAATCGCCACACCAAATATAGGGTTCTTTACTGCGACCTGTGTAGAGAAGGTAACGGATACTACTAGGTCTTCGTTTGTTTGGAATCGCTCCCGTGGATGTGCATCGGAGTCTAAGATTTGTACGTGTTCGATGACCACTTCACCAGTACCTTGCATGACAGCATTGTCACCTTCCACTACATCTACAGCCTCAATTGTATCCGGCAAAGGGCGAATACTCATTTGGCTGAAGTGTTGCTTCATATTGGTCTCAAGATTGGCATCTTCCATCGAAGATTCGTATGTTAATGTGCCGGTCTTATCTGATTTCTTAGACTCAGATTGTACCGAGATGAAGGACGATTTTGACGGCGCACCTTGAATGTATCGGTCGACCACTTCAGTCGAAGGTCCAATCATTTGAACGGCTCCTTTGTCTAGCCAGAGAGTTTTGCTACATAGAGATCGCACCGCATGTAAATCATGGCTTACCAATATGATCGTTTTGCCTTCCTTTATGAACTGCTCCATACGATCGACGCATTTTCGTTGAAAACGTTGATCGCCAACGGCTAAGACCTCATCGATCAGCATCACGTCAGATGGTACATGCGCCGCGATGGAAAAGCCCAATCGAAGTTGCATTCCGCTAGAAAAGGTTCGAACAGGAAAGTCGATAAAATCTCCCAACTCTGCAAAGGCCAAAATCTGTGGAATGGCATTGTTGATATCTTTATCTGTCATACCCAACAACTTACAATTGAGTTTGATGTTTTCCCTACCCGTAAATGAAGGGTGAAATCCAACTCCAAGATCCAGCAATGTTGATAATGTTGCTTTGAGTTCGATGGTCCCTTCTGTTGGGGCGGTGATTCCAGAAAGAATCTTGAGGAGGGTAGATTTCCCAGCTCCATTTGGACCAATGATGCCAAAGCATTCGCCCTTTTGAATATCAAGGTTGATATCCCGTAAAGACCAATGTTCTTCATGATGACTTCGATTGCCAAAAAATTCCATCAAGCGATTTCGGTCACTTTTATAAATATCGAATCGTTTTCCCAAATTTCGAATGCGAACCACCCAATCCTTAGGTTCTGTTGTGTCAAATTCAGGAGATGAATCTATCAGTCTGAGGTGTTTTTGTGTTTTCATATACCCTTAGTGTAACGGAAATTGGGTGAAATGAGCCATGCAATCCGATGAAAATACGATCGACATCACACTGTTTTTTGGATACACTTTTGGCACATGTATGAACATTCACACCATAAGCCTTCAATCGTACCTTCAATCAGATTTATCTCTTTCTTCTTAGCAGGGGCGATCGCATTTTCTGGGCTCTCTTGCCAAGGCATGGAGTTGATTGAGGATGATATTGAAATGGTGGTGGAAACATGGTGTGCACCCAATCAACAGGTTGATGTCACGAGGGTATATGATGGGGACACCTTTATGTATCTCGATGAGAGTGGAGTAGAGCAAAAGATTCGGATGCTTGGTGTCGCGGCTCCTGAAGTGGCGAGCGGTCAGGACCCAGCAGAGTGCTATGGAGATGCAGCGGCAGACTTTTTACGAGATCTGATTTTGGATCAAGCCGTCGAATTGCAGTTCGATCGTGAATGTACAGATATGTTTCAACGAACACTCAGTTGGGTTGTACTGCGTGGGGATGACCCTCAAGTGACCGGCTGGTTGGAGGAAGTTGAAATGACGGGACTTCAAACCGATGGTTCTTATGAGTTCCTAGTCAATGAACTTCTTGTACAAATGGGGTATGCCGAAGTGTTTCGGGGTGAGGTAGATGCCTCAGAAAGATACAGTGAACAAATGGATGTGGCTGAAGACAACGCTGAACTGAGACAACTGGGGTTATGGAGCGCCTGCCCATAGTGAACGTCATAACAACGTTCACTTGCAGGAAAATGTATTGAGCATAATTGAGTATAGAGGAGAAATTTTAATGAGTGTAATTACGGAGCGGTCTGATTTGGTGAGTCAGTTGAAGCAAGCTCAGGATTGGGGCGATCAACAGGCCAATCATTGGGAGCAAAAGCAAAGTGAATTGAAGCGTACCATTCAACAGACAGAGCAAGAGATCGAACGGCTTAAAAAGAGACTGATTGAACTGAACGCTCAGCAAATCGATTTGGAAACCCAAGCAAACCGACGTGAATCCGAAGTGTCCAATAGAATGCGACAAGCGATTTCTCAAGGTCTAAGAGCGGGTGCTCAAACGCTTGAGACCAGAGAACTTCTGTTGCAAAGACAGCGTAAAGTTCGATTGCAGAGAGTTGACAATATAGTAAAAGAGCCCAAGTTTCAGCAGAAGATTGCAGAGTTTCGACAGTTTCAAGATACTCAAAGCCAGCTAGCAGAACTCCCGGCGAGTTATCGCAATGCAATTCTTCAGCACCACAAACTCGTACAAAAAGAATTGGAGCCGATCTTTATGGCGGCAGACCAACCGCTTCCAAAAACAGATAAACCAGCGAAGTCTATTGGTGTTGTTGCCAGTATAGAGCCTGACTTTATTCAGCCTGAAGCGATGGCGATTCTGATTCCCGTTCCGTTTGAGATGTATTCCTCGCCGAGTGCCGGTATCGATAGCCTGCAGCAAATTTTTGCTTATCGCTGTGTCGGAGCGGTCACGTCTGCCCTCAGAAAAATAGGATTGTCTGAGGTGTCGGTAAATTATGGTGATCACAAAGGGTATCTTTCGATACAAGTGTGGTTGGACGGGAAAAAGCTCAATGGCGATATTCGTCAGTCGATCTCATTGGAGTTTCAACAAATGCGCGACTATGCCTCAGAACTTCAAGCCGTTCGTTTGGGTATGGAAGTGACCTGGTTGCCCCCCGAATTACTTGATGAAGGAGAAGAATTGTGAGCAGTGATCTATTTCAATACCTTAGTCTTTCAGAAGCCGCTGTACAGCTCGACATCCATCCCTTTGATATCGCTAGGTATTTGTCCATTCAAAAGGGAGGGATGCCTGTTGAACTCCGGTTGAGTCAGCAACAGATATCGCAGATTGCTGAAGGAATGGGGTTGCAAAACTGGTGGTCGGAACCAATGACCTTAGAGGAGGAAGACCCAAAACGTTTGTTGGTCCGGGAACTGGCACGCCGAATTCTCGAAGCAGATTGGTCGTACCCCACACGTGCAGACAACTTGAATAGAGGTCTATCGGGACAGGAGTATACTTTCGTTCGTCGTCTGATAAACGCTTTTATAAAATGCGAGTTGTTATTGCCGAAATCTACATTGACTGGATTGGTCATTCAAAAGGGTACCCATGCCCAATGGAGAGATACTCTAGAAGCGATTGTGAGTGGCACCGAGTTTCCTACAGAAATTGCAAGTGTGATGCAATAGAACACTGTAGACTGTTAACAGCACATTTGGTAAAGGTATAGTGACAACAAAAAACGTCAAATCGAGATTGTTTAAAGGTTCGCCCAATCAACTCCTCTTAGATGAGCGAGTGTCTAAGATTGCTTTACCTACGTTAGATGACGACAGGGTTGTCATGGATGAGCGTGAAGCGAATTGGGGACTGAATCCTCATGAAGAAGAACCTGATGTGACTGAGAAGTTGCAGATATTTGTTGGATTGCCTCAAAAAGAATCCGACATGGACTGGGAGATTTCAGAAGATGACAATCCCTTTTGGGATGAGGATGACTCACCGATCGATGAGTTGCCAGTTCCAATGGCACTATCTTTAAATCCTGCTGAGATTACGGTTACACAAGAAGAATCTTCAGTCTCTAGTTTACCACCTGGTTTACCGTTGCAATCCATTCAGGAAATTCATGAAGACACCTCGAATGTCGATACTGAAGTGGCGCATGATGATTCAGATGAATGGGCGCAAATCCAATGGGATGATGTGACATTATCGGATATCTTAGGGGACCTAGATGATGTTGAAGAGTTGGATGAAGACCCAGCAGGCGCATCCCTCTTAATTGGAATGACCGAACCCACAGCACCACTTGAAGATGAGGTGTTTCCTGCTTTGGTATCGATTGAAGATATCCCTGCATGGGAAGAGTCTTGGGAGCAGGATGATACAGATCCAGTCGGACCAAGGTTAAATCTCGAAGAGGAATGGTTTTCAGAGACAGATGCGGACCAAGAGACTCCCTCTGACGTGTATACTGTGTCTCCTAAAAGTCCACTAAAAACCTATACAGGAGCCAACCGTCCACCACCTCCAAGGATTGTTGTCAGACAATCTCGTGGGTTTTGGGAGGACCAGTTGGTTCGAGTTTGGCTGATGATTTTGGGTGTGGCTCTAATTGCGGCTATAGTATGGCGTATACTGCAAATTGTATAGATTTTGTTTTTGGATAGTGTGTCCGAAATCTTCCCTATAGCACTGTGTAGGGGCTGTGTGATACCTCAAAGGTAATGGGGCATCACCTCATTGAAGAATGGTATAGGAGCAACAATGCCCATCGATATTCAAACGATTGCTGGTTACTTAGATTCTCATTCCTTGAAGTTTCAAATTCGCGAGAGTGAAACCGGTGAGTTCATACACACTGTATTTTCTACCCAGCGATATGAAAACACACAGGGAGATCGCCATTTACATCTGTACATTGTGCTCGAAGAAAACGGAGAGTTCTTTCGTGTTGTGTCACCCACTTGCTATGGTCTCCCTGAAGACGGTTTTCAGCGGGCATTCTACAAAACCCTCTTGATGATATCTAGCAAAAGTAAAATGGTTCAGTTCAGTTGTGATTGTCCATCACCAATGGACATTATGAATGCCAAAGATGACGTTGAGTCTGCTGTGATGGTATCATCAAATGGTGAGATAGAATGGATCACCGCGACAGTAGAGATTCCGATTGAAGATGGTGATTTGACAGAAACTCAAATGCTGAGAGCCTTCTTCGCATTGATAAAGATTCTGGAGTATTATCACCCTGTGATTTCCCATGTGATGGAAACGGGTGAGATTGACTTTGAAATTGTAGAACAGGCGGGATTCATCATGTCCCTGATGAATCAGTTAATGGATATAGAAGGAATAGAGGATGATTCAGAGGAGTTTGAATCAACAGAGGGGGAATCCTCTCAATCAGAAGAGGATTCGGAGTCGAGCAGTGACGATTTCGGAGACTTTATTTAGGCTATTGTTGGCCTATACAGTTTATACAATGAAGAGGATGGCATGTTTTGGCTTTGGATTGCATGTAGTGTAAAAGTTCCAGATTATTTAGTGGATCCGCACACTTTTGCGCACCCTCAATGTAGTGAACAAGACCATCTTCGAGCCGCTGGTTTTGATGAGGACTCTTCTGCATCAGCGCAGCAACATGCAAGAAGTAGACTGGCTCAGAGTATCTCTTCATCTCTTAAATCTGTACAAGTTGCCAGGACCAGCGTCGAAAAGATGCAAGGTATTGAAACATCCTCATCGAATTATGAAGCGCTGAGCACAGTGACGGCTAGTTTTCCATACAATCATTTAATTCTCGATGTCGAACCAGTTCATCGATCTCGAGAGGGCTATCGAGCTTTGGCATGTGTCCGAGTGTCTGATATCGAACGGGAGATTCAACTACGACATCAAGATGCACTCGAAGAACTCAACAGAATACATTCTACTCTGATGAATACCGAAGATGTGCGTGCGTTTACCAGTTTACGCAACACCTATGTACAATCAACTGAACCGATGCTGCAAGATATAGAGCTGTTGAGATCGTTGACTGATGGAGGGTCTCTATGGGGACGAAGTCTCAACACGCAAGTTCAGCAAGTTGAACAGCGAGCAACGATGCATCGAGAACACAACCCTGTCTCAATTGTAGGAACATCAACGAGTGAATCGGTTTCTACCCGATTGGGAACGTTGTTACAGTCGCAGCAGGCGATGGTACACTATGGGAAGTGTCAATCGGTGGATGGATATTTGGTTGCGGTGTCGTCTAAGTCAGAGTTGTCGAAAGGACCAATGGGTGGACATGTAGTGACATATACAGTTGATATGGATGTTTCGACTTGCAAAGATCCAACCACTTCATTGGTTACTACAACCATCATTGAAAGTCAAGGCTACCACTCATCGCAACAACGGTTGGCAGAATCCGCGGCAATTCAGAATGCTTCTTTGATATCCACTCCGGATGTCTTTTCCACGTTGTTACCGATGGCAAAATCTGTTCAGTATTGAAACAGGTGTGTCCATTTCGCAAAGAGCATTTGCTGTTGTAACAACATATCATCCGTCGGAATAATATTGGGCTCCGTAGGAATGG
>CAJWHX010000153.1 GCA_913040875.1 uncultured Pseudomonadota bacterium
AATCAGTGCTTCCGGTGCATTCCAAGAGCGCAACTGTTCTGCCAATTCAATGAAGGCGTCTACCGAGGCTGCTTCCAAATAGGCACAATTGGCAAAGTAGTTTCCGAGATCTCGGTTTGACGATTGGTGCTCAATGTGCCCCATCGGTCTACGTCCCATACAAAATGGAACAGCGGTACCCGTACAGTCAACAGTACCATAGACTTTGGGATTGGCTGTATCTTGAGTATTTCCGGTGTCCCCAGCAGTTCCTGTGTCAGACGCGGCTTGCAAATCGGAATTCAGCTCTGCGAGATCGACATTGGTTTCACACGCATCGACTGAACGAACCTCAGCCATCTCTTGAGCCCAGTAGACATCAGTACAGAGGTCTTCACACGATTCGATGTCTCCAACATCCGAAAATGAATTGTTTGAAAACAACACGGAATCGGCTGTGATCTCTGTGGACAGTTCAAAAGCGTACTCATCACAACCTCCATCCCTGCCCCCGACAAGGGGCTGTTTCGTATCACATGCGGTGAGCTGTAAGCCAAGCGTTCCGAAGATAATTTGTTGGATGTTCATATAGCCTCCATCAACTATACGTTGCTCAATAATATTTAGTATACACAATATGTTCGAATACTTCGCATATTCTATGGGATAGGATGTCGATGATCGAACAACACGAGGAACCATAGAATTAAATCCATTGTTTTGACATCAATATCAGTATACTGATATCATCTTTAATTCTAGACAATGGAGTGTCCATGTCTGTAAACAACAAAGCCAAAAAGCTGACTACGTTATCCCAAACCGCCATCAAAAGTTTATTTGAAGGTCAAGTACTGGGGTGGTTTTTGGTCGAATACACCAAAGGGTCCTACTTCTTTCTGGTGGATAAAAAGCAAACGTCCGCCGCAAAGTTTAAATCTCCCAAAATCGTGAAAGTACTTCTAGAACGATATGGGGTCGATACAGCAAAGGTAACTGACAAGTCGGAGTTCTTGGCTGGGACGGTAGGCTTGGCTGAAGGGAACCATGAGATGGTCATCGGCGTAAAGAAGAACGGTGCAGGTAAGAGCACATTGCGAACTGTGATGAAAGATTCGGGATTCAAGAAGATCTTAAAGACGGTAAGCATTGTGAAGGCACACTCTCTGTCGATTTCAAACCAAGCGTTAACGGCAGAAGAAGCATCAGAGATTCAGCATGAAGAAGAGGACAAGCAACAGGTATCATCTGCAGCGGCATCCCTCTCTCTCAATGAAAAGGAACAAGATGCGTTGCGCTTTGCTCTGTGGGCTAAGGACAACGTCTCCAAAATGTACACTCCGAATCCAGGCTCGGATCTAGAAGACTTCTTTCACAAATGTTTGCGTCGATTGGATAAATTCAAAAGCAAAAAGCTCTACAAGATGTTTGATCCCAAGTACTGGAACAAAAAGTTTCGGGATGTAGAGCACCCTTTGTTTGATAAATTGGGCACCTATCGTCATACAAAGGAGTACAACGAAGTACTGATACAGGTGTGTACGAGTCAATTGAGATTGCTTGAAGTCGCTTCAGAAAACGAGAACATCGAAGCACTAGTGAATGAACTGTACGACTCGAACTTTGTAGATTCGTTTACGGAGTTTGAACAAAAACTAAAGGACTCGGGGTTCAAAAAGAATGAGATCCCTGAGATTATCAGTGCTTTTGGTGCTGACAATATGGCAGAGTTTACCCAGCTACTTGAAGTGTGTGGTGGAAAAAGAAAACAGATGATGTATCTGCTGGCCGCAATCGGTCACAACAGTTGGGATCGACTGTTGGGTATGCTTGATCAAATTGAAGCCGTATAACGAGCACTTGGAGAAACCTATGAGTAGACCAAATTTAGAAAAAGCCATCCAAATGTGTGGGTCGGTACAATCTTTGAGTAAAACACTGAAGAAATACGAAAAGGTTGGTGTGCCCAAAGCGATTGAAATTGCCAAGGAAGCCAGTTGGGATCACGATCAGTGGTTGACGGGATTGAAAACCGCTGTGAGCAATCGAAACCCAGTCAAAGAAACCACCATCACCTTGTTTTCTCATCCTGATTTGAGAACCATTTTGTACGAAGCTGACAATAGAATCCAGCTGCAAAAGACTTTGCCACTCAACATTCCTTTGCACATCAAAGCCAAATCAGCGGAAGACTTAGAGTATGGATTGGACAATCCATACGTATTAGCTCAGATCGTTAATGTAGCCAATTTTGGACATTTCAAGGCTAAAATCCAGGTAGCCTACCACACGCTGATGGATCAATACTATGACGAGACGATTGCGCCTGCAGATATGGAGGCTCACTATAAACCCATGGCCGAAAAAATCGACGGAATCATTCAAACGGAGATCGCATCGGTGGTGGAGCGAGCGGGTGCTACGGCTCGCCGGGAGATGGGGCTCAAAACGCATGTGAAATGGAGGCAACGTGAGAGATGGGCAACGGGCGCCATTGCAGTGCTTGGAACTGCAGCTGCAGTGACCACAGCCGTAGCCGCAACGACAGCAACGGTTCTCAGTATGGGAGGAACCGTACTGGCTGCAGGACTCTCGATTCATTCGGCAACCAAGTCGGTCATCAATACGTCTATGCACTTGAATAGCTTCTACATTGGCTATCAAAAGAGTTTGGATAGAGCAGTATCAGCGCTTCGATTGATGGAGAATACCATTCCCAAAACGGGTGAACAAAGGGCTACTGGATCACACGTAGGTCAAGCTGTCGGTCAACTATTCGTGGGTGACATCGCTGAACCCTATAAAAATGCCAAGCGATATTTTGAAAATGCCGATTACAAATTGGGGAAAATTGAACTCAAATTGCACGACATGGGTGCTCAAATTAGTGCAATTCTACGGGAGTCTGAAGCCATCAATCGATTGTTGCAAACGAAAAAAGAAGAGATTACCAGACTCACGACCGAGAATCCAGAGCAACAGGGACATCTTGATTCATTGGTCAAAAGTATAGATCGTCTGAGCGGACAACTTGCGGCGATGGAAGCCTCCCTGAGTTTGATGTTGAATGCTCTGTCGAGTATGGCTGAACCCATTCAAACAGCGATGCAGCAGCTTGAAGCCGTGAGAGAGTCATTGGTTGCATTGGCTCCAACACTGACAGCAAGCGGATTGGCGTTGGGGGTAGCGCTTATTGGTGGTGCCATCACAGGCGCTCTATCCTTTGCTTCCAAGTCAGAGGACTTACTGAATATGCGAGTTGGTTCCATTAACCAAGCGGCGGAGACGTTCACCGATGTATCTTCCTATGTCAGTTTGGGCTTTACGGTAACCGTTGGGGTATGGGATGTGGCACGTGATAAGATGGATGGCGTTAAGACTTCATGAGGGAGTGAGTTTACCTTTTAGGTTCGATATGCCTTTGAATCCTTCAACTGTCTGGTCTTTGCAAAAATCTCCACACCATCTACAGCGTTGACCGCCTGTTGAATCTCAGTAGAATCAACGCGTACGAAGGGATTGCAGTCTCGCTCAATCTGAATTGTTGAAGGAAGGGTACTCTCACCCCGTCCGCGAATGGCTTTCACGTGCGCAAAACGTTCCACCAGTTTCAGATTGCTAGACTCTATGGACATGGCAAAGAGGAGATTGTCTTCAGTGTACTCATGGGCTGGACAGACAAATGTTTCTGGTGGCAACCCAGCAAGACGCTGCAATGAAGCATGCATCTTCTCGGGTGGACCATCAAACAAATATCCACACCCTCCACTGAACATCGTATCCCCACAAAAGACAAAATCTGCCACAAGAAAGGAGAGGTGCCCGTCCAAGTGTCCTTCGGTTCTCCAAACGGTGACCTCTAAGTCTCCCAGTTTGAACATATCACCCTCATCCACGCCCTTGGTGATGTGAGGTACGTCCGAAACTCGCGTTCGACATCCGATTACTTCCATACCCTCCAGCAATCTCCGTTTGCCCAAATCTCGATTGATGCCCACATGATCTGCGTGCGTGTGGGTGTTCAGAATGTGGGTGATACGCAGATTGTTGGTTTCGATATAGGGAAGAACTTCCTTGGCAGATGGGCCGTCGATCACCGCACACAACCCAGGGACATACTCGATTAGCCAGATGAGGTTGTCCTTGTGAGCAGGTACCTGGTGAACGATGCAGTCATGAGTCTTGGAGTACGTGGGTGATGGTGGAGTGGTGATGCAGTGCATGGCAATCTGGATATCCTTAAGGTGTTGGATTGAGCAACGGTTCTACAGTAGACCACCATGCAGACAACACTGATGGTTCGATACTTTGAAGTATTTTGGAATAGTCGCTGTCATCGATGGCAAGATTGGGAGCGACAAAGGCTTGAAGATCTGTATGATGTGTCACACTAAGCCAGTTGTGGATAGCCTCTTCAATCTGTTTGGACTGTGGGGTGGATTCGACAGCGGGTGCCACATCGAAAAAGACATTGGCTCCACTCCCGTAATCTGAATGTTCAAAAGAGTTTGCTTGTATATGCAAGTCGAAATAGCTCTCGTCAATGTCTTCAGATAGAATCTTCCCATAGAATTCCTCGGAGAAGTAGCGGACGGACGCCCTTGAAGATTTCAACTGAACCACAGGTTCCTTTGCGATTAACGCCTTGAGTTGTGACAAAAAACATTCTGGGTTGACAGATAGATCGATATTTTCAACGCCGGTATTTTCGAAGAAGTTGTTGTAGCGCCTTTCAACAAAGGTTTTCATGATTTGAATGGTGTCCGTATCCAAAAAGCGGGCAAAGTCTTCATCCAATGTCTCAGGCGTGATTGCATTTCCCAATCCGTGTTTCAACGCTGGTTGTAATGACATCCATTCGGGTTTTGGGATTTTAATTGTCTCTAGATTTGAGCAGTTTTGGATATCAACTCGCTCTATTTTCGATGTTGAGTAGACACTTTGGACATCGTCATTGTCGTATAATGAAAGTGACTGTACATTGTTTCCACCATTAACGAGTGTGAATAAATTTGCGCTATTGGAAATCTGTAACGACTGAAGATTGGGAAAAGTTTTCGTGTCAAGATCGACCAACTGATGCCAATAATGGCTATACCAAAAGCCTGTACGTGGGTCATACTCTTTGGAAAAGGGGGATAGGTATGTGTCATTTTCTCCGTTCAGTGTAAGGTTCTTAACCCCACAAATTTGTAGAAATGGATGGAAGGCAAACTTGGTGTTCAAGTCTGTCATATTGGAAAATGCCAATATCCATTCTTCGGCTGTCGTCGCAGTTGCTTGAGACCGCAACAGTTCTAGTAGCTCAATTCCATCAGTCGGCATATTCATCAGATTGAGTGTCTGTAGATTTGGATGTAGAAGCAAGTGTGCAAACAGTTCTTGTGCATGAGTCTGAGTAAAGTTCTTTGCGCCGATGGCGTGTTTGATATGTAGATGACTGGCGTTTATCCAACGAGGGTCTTGTGCAGTTGCCAGCATCCAATCCATGTGGAGACATCGTCCTTCATGTGTACCTTCATCGAGATCTGGTAGATACTTTTCTGGTCGTTGAAAACGATGAGTGTCGCCTTCGACAACTTCTTCAAACTCTGATGTAATCGTCTGTTTAGCTGTTAATGACAGTGCGGAGAAATTTTCCAACGCCTCATTCTGCGTAGTGACGTTTGTACTGAATAGAGAATGGAAAAAATCGGTGGTATTCATTTGATTTCCTCGTTTATAGATTGTCTAGGAAGGTTTGAATTTGGTCTTTGTGGAGGAGTATAAACGGATTCGTCAGTCCGAAGTACTCTAGCTTGGTATTGTTGAATGCTTTCCAGTCGTCTTTGCTGATCGTCGTTTGGAGATACAACTCGCGCAGATTATCATACTGAGCGATATTATCGATGCCAGAGATATCTCTTCCCATCAATTCCAACTCTTCGACTGTGGAGTCATCGACAGTGATTTCCACGTCGTCTAAATTACAACTGATTCGGTGAATATTGGGTAGGGATAAGAGTTCATTGATGTCTGGATTGAAGTTTTGATACCCTTTCAAATACAATTCGACATCTTGAATAGAGTCCGGCCAATCAACGTCAAAATTGGAACAAATGGTTACAGAAACCTTCTCAAGTTTGCTCGGTAGAGTACACTTGATATCTGCAACATTCGACTCAAATCCGAGATATCGAAGGTTCACCAGTTGCTCGATTTGCCGACTGAGCGTCTTCCAATCAAAGAGGTCCAGTTCAAATTGACTCCCATCCATAAAGTAGCCGTGGCGTTCATTTTGTCCTTCTCCCACCAGTGAAGAGTCTCCAATAAACAATCTTTCAAGAGACGTACAGGTTTCCAGTCCGATGATCTTCTCGAGATAATTAGCTGCATCGATGGTTAAGGTCTTCAGGTTTGTGAGTCCCGTAACATTCAGGGTTTTGAGCGCGGGTTGAACAGCCAACTCGATGTCTGTGATGTGGGACTCTCCAGAGAGATCGTAATGTTCAGGAGTATCTTCACCATAATCATAAGAGATGTGTGTTGTGGATTTTGATGAACCGGCAAGATAACTAGCCAAATAGTTACCTTGTTCATAGCCTAAGTTGAGGTTGTTTTCGAGGCCATACATCATATCGTTCATTAATCGTATTTCTTCTAAGCTGTGTTCTCGAAGTGACAACCAAAGTTCAATACCTTGTTTCAAGAAGGTGGTATCTCCTTCGAATAGCGCTCGAACTTTGTTAAAGTTTTTGTGCGTCATCCATTCATGTAGACTGCGATTCAGTTGTGCTTCGAACTCAACGTCTATTCTCGACTCTAGAGGCGGCTGATAATTGCGATGTAAACCTCCAGAAATGAATTGGAGATTTGGGCAAGACTCAAGGAAAGTGCACATCCCTAGGATGTTGTCCCACGTACTGTCCTCATTCATATATTCAATATGCAGGCGTTCTAGTGTTGTTGATTGGGCTCTAACAAGCGTGGATACTCTTGATGATACAAGTAGGTCTGTCACATTTGGAGCGAGTTTCAATATGTTCGACAGATTGTGATCTTCCTCTTCGCCGGTGTCTTCATTGACCCAAATAACAGTTGCAGAGGTCTGTTTGTTGTTGCAAATATCGTGTCCAGCTTGGAGGACCTTTGCTAGTTTGTCGAAGAGTTCAGGATATTCAGAACGGAAGAAGTACCCAGACTCATCCGCTTGATATCCGAAAAATTCTGTGTAGTTCCCAGTCTCCACAGCGTCTACAAATTTGATATTATCGAGTGATATTGTGTGTGACTGCGCCAGCCATCCTTTGCGTTGTGTTGCAGCATTATTTGGAAGATAAGATGTGACCTCAATGATTCTCCAATATGAAAGTGGGTTCCATGGACTACTTTCTCGCAAGCCATTTGATTGGATTGGGTAAAATATATCGACGAATCTTGGATGCTTGGGAATGTATTTTGCGCACCACGCATCGTCTTCCAAATCCTTTTGCAAGAGAGACGTCATCGCTCTACGCTCTGTTTTAGAGAAGTCGTGCTGTGCATCAATCCAGTCTATAAGAGAGGTCTTGGGTCGATTAAAGAGTTCAGTCATCTTTAGACCCACGACATTACCAAACTCTGTTGCACCATCACTCTTGAGTTTTTCTGTTCCAAAGAAAGGCACCATATCCGG
>CAJWHX010000154.1 GCA_913040875.1 uncultured Pseudomonadota bacterium
CTACCGTCTGAAACTTGTGATGGATTGGAGCATGTGAAGGCTGTTTCAGAAGCAACCTCAAGTGAAATAACGATGGATTCTGGAGATACTGGAAGTGTCTCAGAATCCAGTTCATACACCTGCTGTTATGACACAGTAGCCGCGACGGTAGGGACTCTTTGTGGTGAGACACCCCCAGCACCGACGGAAGGTCGACCTTTGATTTTTGAGGGTGTGGCTCAGGCTGCATCGATCTCACTTGGTAAAGCTTGGTCGAAAGGACCGTTGGCTGAATCTAGTCTACTCACCTTGAAGCAGCGTCAGGTCCTGTCTACATTTTGGTTAAAAACGGCACAAATGGAGCATGCCTCAGTCGCCTCTTTTCATCAATTTGCCTTGGATCTGATGCGATTTGGTGCATCTCCAGAGCTATTAATACGGACCAACAAAGCCATCCTGGATGAAGTCGCTCATGCGAAAGCCGCCTTTGCAATAACGGAAGGATTGTTGGGGCAACCAGTATCTCCCAGCGAGTTTCACATGAACATACAACCGACTGTGAATGTTTCTGATTTTGCTACAAAAGTAGCCTTAGAGGGTGCAATCAATGAGACCATCGCTGTTGTGCTTGCCAGTTTGCAACGAGCCAAGTGTACCGACTTTGCCATTCAACAGTTTCTGAGCGATGTGATTCGAGAAGAAGCAGAACATGCTGAATTGGCATGGGATACTTTACGATGGTTGGTGACAAAGGGTGGACAGGATGTGATTGATTCTTTGCGAAGGCTCTTAGCAATAGACTACACTCCCGATGTAAGCGCCTTTCCAGTGGTCGGAATTCCAAGTCACGGACTTCCGTCTCAAACAGTTGCGTTTGCTGTCCTGAAAAATGCCTATGAACACGTTGTGATACCAAATCTAAAACTAATTTTAGAAGAGCATATAACCCAGCTAGCGGTTTCTTAAAATTTATGTTTTTCAATGGTAGTCACACAAGGACTCGAAGATGCCAAGCCATCCAAATTATGATAGTACATCCCCACCACCGTTTTCCCACTTTAGAACATCCTTTCCCGCTTCGGCTGAAAACCAAAGTTTAACCAGTTGAAAAGTGTTGGCATCAAAATTGTGTCACCGATAGTCTTTATACAAACACTCGTAGAGGAACCGAGGTGGAGTTGAAATTATCGATGTTCATCCCACATGAACGCTACAAATGGATTATACCATACAGCACAGTTGTATTCGTGAACACACACTTTGGGAACATCAATGATAACGGTTACGGAGCTTTCAAAAAGCTATGGTTCACAAGTATTGTTTTAGGATGCAAACCTCCAATTGAACACCAATAACTGCTATGGGATCGTTGGCGCCAATGGATCTGGCAAATCAACACTTCTACGCATCCTGAGCGGTCAAGAGTCCGCTGAAGAAGGTGATATCAAACTGCCAAAGAATGTACGCGTCGGTACCTTAGAGCAGGACCATTTCCAATATGAAGACACTCCAATTATTGAAGTTGTCATGATGGGACATGAACAACTTTGGGCTGCTCTGCAAGAACAGGAAAAGATAATTGCTTGTGAAGATGGTGAATTTGATTCAGACCGATATGCCGAAGTGGAAGATATAATTCTATCCATGGATGGGTATGCATTTGAATCAAGAGCTGCGGAAATACTGAGTGGCCTGAATATCCCTACTGAACGACACCAAGAAAAATTAGCCGTACTTTCCGGAGGCTATAAGCTGCGTGCTCTGCTGGGTCAGGTTTTGGCGTCCGAACCAGATATTCTCATTCTTGATGAACCAACGAACCATCTTGATATTGTCTCGATTGATTGGCTGGAAGGATTTTTACAGCGATACAAGGGCTTGGCGATTGTTGTATCCCATGACCATCGATTCTTAAATGAAGTGTGTGACCAAATAATAGACGTTGATTATCAAGCGGTAAAACCCTATCCTGGAAACTATGACAACTTCTTGAAGCTTAAAAAAGAAGAACGAATCCGACGTGAAAAGGAGATTGGCAAGCGTGAAAAAGAAATCGCCGATCACAAAGCGTTCATCTCTCGATTCAAAGCAAAGGCAACCAAAGCAAGGCAAGCAAATTCGAGGGTCAAGAAGCTTGCAAAGATCGTAATCGAAGAACTTCCAACGAGTAGTAGACGGTACCCATACTTTAAATTGGAGATGAAAAGACCCAGTGGAAAGATGGTGCTCAAAGTAAATAATCTGCACAAATCATTTGGTGACAATGCGGTTCTAAACGATGTTGATTTCACGATAAACCGAGGTGACAAAGTGGCACTCGTTGGACCAAATGGTGTTGGTAAATCGACTCTAATCAAGATCGTAATGGATGCCTTACAAGCTACTGGTGGAAGTTATGAATGGGGTCATGAAACCCACATAGGGTATTTCGCCCAAGATCACACTGAACAGCTGGGAAACCCAAAAAACGATGTCTTGACATCACTGTGGGATGCCTGTCCACTTGAATCCATTGGATATTGCTATGGCAAGCTTGCAGAAGTATTGTTTAGCCGCGATGAAACCGATAAAAGAGTTGAAAACTTATCTGGTGGGGAAGCCGCACGACTGTTGATGTGTAAATTGGCTGTTCAAAAGCCAAATGTCTTGGTTCTCGATGAACCAAACAATCACCTTGATTTAGAAGGAATATCGGCTCTAATTAGAGATCTTAAAAAGTTTGAAGGAACGATCATCTTTGTTTCACACGATAGATGGTTGGTGGAAAACCTTGCGACTCGCGTCATTGAAATCACTCCCGAAGGGATTGATGATTATCTTGGAACCTATCATGAGTTTATGGCCCGAAAAAAGATAGACCATCTGGATACTGAACAATCACTGCAAAACAATCGTGCGAACAAGAAAAAGAAGAAAAAGTCGACTGGAAAGTAGAATCAAGTATCCATCGTTACTGCCCTTCAATCGCTCGCCAGAACATCGATCGAATCTCATGATGCCCACGCGGATTGGGATGAATGCAGTCATTCGCTAGCCAAAGAGATGGATCATCTTCGCTGTAGTACGATGTGTTGAGGTCGTCGTAATTAAATCCATGTCCGAGAAAGGTCCCCCGCATGTCGAGTACACTGAAACCCAAGTCCTCTGCCAGACCCCGAAATCGTGTGTTGGCTTCTTGCAGACTGGGCAGCAAAGAAGAGATATTAAGACCGTAAAAGCAATCTCCAGCTTGCCCCACGGCATCTGTCGGCTCGTAGACATTGGCCATGAGTACGGTAGAACCATCAGGAAATCGATGCCCATCAAGGAAGTACTATGCTATCTGTCTCCAGTTGGCGACCGTCTTTTCAAGTCTCTCTTCGACAATGCTGGGATTCAGCAACACGCTCTGCAAATCATTTCCGCCCACGGTGATGACTACGAGTGCCTCACCTTCAAATGGAAGTGTGATCTGTTCTTCCAGACGCTCAATCTGGTCATTGAGTACGGTCCCCGTCCAAGAACCACTCTTGCTGACGTCGACCACTTCAATCTCTGGATAGCGGGTCGCGAGGTCTTTTCCATCCCAGTCAGGCCAAGTGTTGGTATTGTTGACCAAAAGTCTTACGTAGTCCTCATCATCAGCTGGTGAGCCCGCACCGGCCGTGATGCTGTCTCCGAGGAAAATGACCGTATCGGGTGAATTGGGAAACGTGTGTGCATAGGTGCCCACTCGATCTGGAGTAGATGCCTCATCGATGGCGGGTTGAAATCTGTCGTCACTGGTATCCTTGGTATCGCCTCGGCAGGCGAACAGGAGTGCTGACAGCAGAATTATTGAACGCATCGAGTCTCCTTCCGGAAGTATATAAGTATAAACAAATAGCGAATTCAAACCGACTATTCGCGTATCGTAACAGTATCCATCCCCCTGATATTGGGCAATGATATTCTCACAACCGATAAATCCAGTAAAGCCCTTCTCACTTGTAAATTTATATCGATGTACCCCTCATAAAAATCAGAGATTCTCCAACGCTGCAATATCCATCTTCCTGTTAAATACTGATCTTGGGAACCAACAACTGAACATAGAAGAACGATGCCCAAAATGCACAGGCGATGGCTGTAGTCAAAATGATGACCATCCCCGTAATCGAATCATTATTGCCGTCGGGATTAAAGGTGTTGGGATTCCGATTGACCTTCTCTCGCCACTCTGTTGGAAAGAACTGCAATGTCCAAGCATACACAATGAAGAAGATATCGAGCAAGGTAAAAACAAGGCAGAGAAATAAAAAAGTATTCATGGTCGAGACCCCTCTATGAGAACCAATGTTGCATTACTCTATTGCTCTCTGTCAAACAATGCATCTATCACCCAATATTAAGACTCTTAAACAACCCAGATCCGCTATTGATGCACCGAATTGAGGCCAACTGTCAACAAATCCACCAATCACTCTGGTGCGAACACGAATGGTACACCTCAACAGTCAAACCTATGAACAAGGACAGTGTGATAGTATTGATTAAAAGGGTACACTCAACTTCGCCCGCCACTCGTAGACAAGAGGTCATCGTGAATTCAATCCCGAATACCATCAATAATGAACCAGATTTCTCACCAGCTGGAACAGGACTGGCTTGCATCATCATCCTGTTCCAAACGATCTTCCTGTTGTTGTTGACACCCTTGGTAGTCGGCTTTGGACTGCCGTACCTTCTAATTCGCCTGTTTGTATCTCGACCACCAAACATTCCCAGTCCCAAAACCGTGCGCCGCTATTTGACCAAAGCCCTCTTTGCCCATGAAGAGGTCACCGTCTCTATGCGAATACGGTTGTTATTGAACATGCTTGTATTTTTGTCCATCTGCCCCCTATTTGCCTTTGCTTGGTTCTTGGACGATGTTCTCTTTCCTGAGTACCGCGATACTTCCATTACAAAGCCACTGTTCTTAATCACCGGATCTCGGAGTGGTTCCACACAGCTGTCTCAGTATCTTGAAGACAATCCACAGATTGTGTCGCATCCATTTTTGCTTCAGTCGTTCCCCTACATTTGGCTCTGGAAACTGCTGCCCAAACTGCTCGGCCGATGGATGTCGGAAGACAAAGTCTACAAGATGGTCGCGGATGCCATTCGCCCAGAATATCTGGAACGTAAGGAAATGCACCCCTTTAAACCCGAAACCTATGAAGTGGTCTTTTCTGTTTCCCAATTGGTCAACCACAGCTTTGCTATGGGACCAAAGATGTTCGCTGAAGGATACGGATGGGGCAGACCCACACCTGAAAACATCCATTTCTGGCAAGAAGACCTCGTTGAAAATATTGACGCCGTTGGAAAGAAATTACTGTATTTTTCAGGTCCAAACGATGATGGTTCACCCAAGACCCTCTTTATAAAGGGACACTTCTTAGGCAGCGCATCGATATTGGAAGACAAATATCCGGACGCACATTTTCTCACTGTGTTGCGCCATCCCTCCAAACGCATCCGAAGCATCATCAATTTCTTTCGTGTAGCACCCGAAGTCTGTAAAAATGGCGCCATTCCTTGGTCTTGGTTGGTCTACTACGGTCAAAACGTTGAAGTCGATTATTGTCTCTATGAAAAGGAGTGGTACGAGGCTCATCCAGACAACTCGACCGTCATTCGATTCAAAGACTATGTTGCCGATCTGGAAAAAACACTCACAACCATCTATGAGCGCTGCTTGCCGCACGTCGATTCAGAAGGCTTCATTCATCAAACGCACGCCGAGCGAAAGAGAACTGGATACTCGGTTGACCGAACCTACGCTGAACTCAATATGGATGAAACGCTTTTGCTCGAACCGCTCCAAGAATACATCGCTTGGGTGGAACAAAGTGATTCATGAAACGTCAGTCGTTATAGAGTGGGGTGAACGCGTTTGGCATTGATAATATTGACGAGATACAGAATTAAATGAGAACCTAACCCCACTTATGCATCTGTGAGAGATTCAATAGACTTGGGCACAGATGCTATTGTACGGACAACGAAAGCAACATGACACAACGACTCTATTTAATTCCAATTATCTTCGTCCTGTCTGCAATTGGCTATGTCGCTACTTACTATCCCTGGCTCACCAATCCTCGATCAGAAGAAGATATCGCTAAAGATTGGGCAAATATTGAAGAAGTTGCTCGCCTCCCGAAACAGTGCGCAAAGGACTGGACTTCTCTGGGAGAGCTGTATCAAACTGCAAAAGAGGCCTCCCGCTTTGCGAAAGTCGGTTCTGACCAATTTAAACTTCAAAAGGAGTTCTCCAGCGAGTGGTCCAAACTGATCGACACTGAAAACGATTTGTACTACGAGGACGGCGATGCGTTTTTTGAACGATTCAAAGAAGAACTCGTTGGAGACTGGTCTCAAAAGGGTGCACGGGCGATCAAGAAATGGAAAATGGGGTCAAGCCTTCCTACTCGAACGGTTGATATTACCATCTTTGGCACGGCTGCAAGGGATTACGTTGATATAGGGGACTTTATTTCACTGATGAACGAGTTTAAAGAAGAGGAGACTCAACGACTTCTTGCGGAACTGATGCAGGCATTTCTAGATTGTGGAAATATGTTCGAAACCGATATCGGTATCGGGGGCATGATGCTCCTCGCCGAAAAGGCAACTGTCCCTGTGACGAAACCCTCTCTAGACAATGAACAGCTACTCGTCATCGTGGCACGAGAGTATATGGGCACACATCGCATTCTTGATCAGCTAGATCCCGCCAACGGATTCCTACGACTTCGACCCAGTGGAAATGGATTTCAAGATTACAGTCATTTGCCGCTCATCATGCGCTCTGAATATCGTGATCTATGGGCGTGGAAAGACACCACAGGACAACGATTTCGCAAACTTCAAACGCATGTACAGGACGAGAACTTCCTTGAACAGTTGGATTCGATCAACCGCGAAGAGTTCCATCCTATCTCTTCTTTTGATAGAGTGGTGTACTTCAACATGGTTCCCCTAATCGATATCATGGACAGGATTTCAGATAGTCACCCTTGATTCATAGAGATTTCGATAGTAGGAAGCGCATGGGACTGAATACTCTACCGAATGAGGAAACCATCATCTATATAACTCTACGACTGCTCTAAATGCGTTTTAAAGGTCTGCAGAGCCTCTTCCAATTGTGTAGCCAAATCAGGCTTCAAAATCCCTTGCTCAGAATCAAAATTGTCGTTGAAAAACGGCAGTGAAAAGTGAGCGATGACCCTTCCGTTCATGTACTGAAACCGATTGATCGCCGCCTGCAGCACACTCTGTCCTCCACGGCCGCCCGGAGAAGATGCCAACAAACACATGGGTTTATCATCCCACAGTCCTTGCTCGATACGCGAAGCCCAATCCATGACATTTTTAAAGGCGACACTGTAGCTTCCATTGTGTTCAGCAAAGGAAATCAATATGCCATCCGCTTGACGAATGTGGTCTTTGAATCGATGGGCGGGTTCTGGAACACCGGACTGCTTTTCGCGATCAATACCAAATATTGGCATTTCATAATCGTTCAGATCAATGAAGTTGATCTCGTACTCGGAGAAATACGTTGTTGCAAATCGAGCCAGTTGCACATTGATGGAAGTGGATGAATTGCTAGCACCAAAACAAAGAAGCGTTTTCAT
>CAJWHX010000155.1 GCA_913040875.1 uncultured Pseudomonadota bacterium
TCCTATAGCAATCCCCATCGCCAATCGTTTACGCTGATTCATCATAATCCTCTGCGACGCAAGATTATGACCCAAACAATTCTTGCACCACGGCTATCACATTGTCTATGACATGTTGCACGTCAGTATCACTCAAGGCGTTTGATAAAAATACCGCTTCATATTGCGAAGGTGGAAAATACACTCCGCGATCCAGCATCTTCCGATGAAATCTCCCAAACAAAGGGAAATTGCATTCTTTGACTTCATCGAAATTATTTGGAGCCTCGGGGCGAAAAAATAACGTAAACATCGAACCCACTCGAGCAAAGGACACTGGATACTGATCCACCAACTCAGCCAACCCATTCTCTATGCGTTCTGCTTTGCCATCCAATTCTGTATACAGTTCCTCTGTGAGCAGATCGAGTGTTGCCCGGCCCGCTGCGACCGCCAGAGGATTCCCTGACAAGGTTCCCGCTTGATATACGGATCCAAGGGGACTCAAACACTCCATGACCTCTCTACGTCCTCCAAAAGCTGCCAGTGGCAATCCACCACCAACAATTTTCCCTAAGGTTACAATATCTGCCTCAATGCCCAAACGTTCACAAGCACCTCCCTTAGCCAATCGAAATCCGGTCATAACCTCATCTACGATGAGTAAGGCCCCATATTCTTTACACAGTGCCGATAAACCAGTCAGGTACTCAGAACTGGGCACAATACACCCCATGTTGCCAGGTACGGCTTCTAGAATGACCGCTGCCACTTCAAGAGACTGTAAGTGCTTCTCCACCACTGTTAAATCGTTAAATGGTGCAGTTCGAGTCAACTCGGCAACAGCACTGGGAATTCCTGCGGATCCAGGTTTGGCAAATGTCGCCACACCAGAACCTGCCTCAACGAGCACTGCGTCGTGCGCACCGTGATAGCAACCATCAATCTTGACGATAACCTCTCGGCTGGTATACCCTCTAGCCAGTCTTATGGCATGCATGGTTGCTTCAGTACCGGAAGAACAGAGCCGTACCATATCCAAGGCTGGATGAGCAGCACACAACTCTTCCGCAAACAATACTTCTGCTTTGGTCGGTGCACCAAAAGACGTTCCTGTAGAGGCAGTTTGATGAATCGCTGAAATGACACTTGGATGTGCGTGACCGACGATCATTGGCCCCCATGATCCGATCAAATCGATGTATCGGTTTCCATCTTCATCTGTCATGTGTGCACCCTCTGCAGACACAATAAATGGAGGCGTCCCTTCAACGGCATTGAATGCCCGTACAGGTGAATTTACACCTCCGGGAATGACCGCTTGAGCTCTAGAAAACCAGTCCTGTGAGTGTTGTTGTTCCATATCTCCTCCAAGATGCGTACTGATCAGACAAAAAAGTGCGTCATCTGGAAAGTAATATCGCATTCGTGTGGTGGTGAACAGATACACTCGTATTAAAGACGAGAAAATCTAGATGATACGTGTATATCGCCTTGAATACAGAGATTTTTACAACATCATCTCAGCTGCCGATAACTGACCAACCGACTGACCAACCGAAAGAGACTTAATGTACACTTTCCATGTATTCAACTTCAAACTGAGCCACTCTGAAACCCAGTTCAGCCGCTTGATCTTGTTGTTCTGTCAGCTGTTTGGCCTTTTGAAAGTGGTAAACAGACATGTCGGGATCATCATCCAACAAGAGTCGACCCAACACCATATGTGCCATTCGAGCAGAACTTGGATACCCCAACGCTTCTTCCCAAACGTCAATTGCCTCAATCATTTTCCCTTCTGCTTCAAGAGCCATCGCAAGACGAATTCTCCAAGTCACAGATTCTTCCTTTTGATGTCCGTAATACAACGCCCATTCCCAGTGTTTAATGGACTCGCGGGGTTGTTCTTCAAACAACAGTGTTGCCAACTGCGCATGAACTTCTGCACGGTACAGAAAGTCGTCTTCTTCCAGACAATTGTTCAAGAGTTCACGAATTTGAATGCTCGAATCCGATCGTAAGGAGGCAGTTCTAGCCGCGTTCCAGAGAGCTTCGTGCTTTGCGTCTTTGGACAACGCATACTCCGCCTTCCATAAAAAGAGATCCACTCCCTCTTGAAGTTGATCCTGAACAATGAGATTGCGAGCGCGATGATCTAGATTTGGAGACCATGGTCCATACCAAAAGCCAACAAAGGAACCAATTAAGATCCCTGTTGTCAGCAAGAAGGATGACACTCGAAACATGGTTTGCATGATACACGTCCTAAAATAGTTATTACCTATCATTCACTTTAGTAAATTAGAACGTGTTTGAATAGTGTCAACGTGAAATCTATTCAGAATTCTCTTCAGACGCATCTGTGGAAAGTGCTGAATCTACAACAGTTTCATCAACTGTTGTCTCTTCTTCGTCGTCTTCCAAAACTTTGGCAATACTGACGATCCGATCAGCATCTGGTACGCGCATGACGGTAACACCTTTTGTATTTCGGCTTTGATCTCGGATGTTTAATACTGGAATTTTGATGATCAAACCATTTTCTGTAATGAGCATCACGCGATCAGTTTCTTCCACCAATAGGGACCCAACGATCGCACCATTTCGGTCACCTGTTTTAATATCAATGATTCCACTTCCGCTTCGTTTTTGCTGGCGATACTCATTGAGAGGTGTGCGCTTACCGTATCCCTTTTCTGTAATGGTTAATAGACGCATGTGTTCACATTCTGCTGTCACTTCAACCATTGAAGCAATCGAGTCATTTTCAGCCAGAGAAATACCCCTAACACCTCGGGTACTACGACCCATTCTCCGAACATCTGTTCCTTTGAAGTGAATGGACTTCCCACTTGTCGTGTTCATCAGAATGCTTGAACTCTCGTTGCAGAGCAGAACGTTAAGCAACTGATCACCATCTGCACAGCTATAAGCAATTAACCCATTTTTTCGAACGTTCTTGTACTCTGTCAATGCCGTTCTTTTGACCAATCCTTTGGTAGAACAGAAGACCAAATCCAAGGTCTCATCATCAAATGAAAACACCCTAAGAACAGTAGCGATCTTGTCGTCTTTCTCAACTGGTAGGAGATTGATAATTGGTGTTCCAGCTGCGTTTCTAGATGTTTCAGGAATTTTATACACGGGAAGTTTAAACATGATCCCCTTTGTCGTAAAGACGAGCAAATCACTCTTCGTGTTGGCCATGAAGATATCTTTTGCCGCATCTTCTTTTTTCGATTTTACACCACGTTTTCCTTTTCCTCCGCGGCGTTGCTCTTGAAATTCATCGTTGGACATGCGTTTGATGTATCCACGAACAGACATTGTGATGACTTGTTCCTCATCTTCAATCAAATCCAAGATCGAAATATTCTCTACAGCATCTTGAATGCGCGTGCGTCGAGCGTCTGCAAAACGATTCCGTACTTCCATCAATTCATCTTTGATCACTTCCATCAGACGTGTTTCAGAGGCTAGAATCGCCCGCAACTCTTCAGTCAGAGCCTGTAACTCTTGCTGTTCAGAAACAATCTTATTTCGTTCAAGACCGGTCAAACGTTGCAGCCTCATATCCAAAATCGCTTGTGCTTGAATTTCACTGAGACCAAATGATTCCATTAAGCGAGGACGAGCCTCATTACCATCTTTTGAAGATCGTACGATTCGTATGACTTCATCAATATTGTCGAGAGCTATTAAATATCCTTCCAACAGATGCAACCGAGCCAACGCTTTTCTCAACTCAAACTGACAACGACGCATTGTAACATCTCGTCTGTGTGAGATGTACTTACTCAAGATATCTTTTAGCCCCAAAGTCATCGGCCGATTGTTAACAATCGCCAGCATATTGATTCCAAAGGTATTTTGTAAAGATGTACTTTTGTATAAGTGATTTAACACCACTTCTTTGACAACATCTCGTCGGAGTTCAACCACAACTCGCATCCCTTTTCGATCACTCTCATCTCGAAGAGCCGTGATACCATCGACCTTCTTCTGCTTCACCAGATTGGCGATATCTTCAACGAGTCGAGCCTTGTTAACTTGAAACGGCAGTTCATCAATGATGATAGACCACTTTCCATTTTTCATTTCTTCAAAGTGTACATTTCCGCGCATGATGACCTTACCACGCCCAGTCTCATAAGCCTGGTAAATACCAGCCTTACCATGAATGTGTCCGGCTGTTGGAAAATCCGGTCCAGGAATGATCTCCATCAATTCCGGCAAAGGAATCTCAGGGTTTTCTATCATAGCGACACAACCATCGATGACTTCGCCCAAATTGTGTGGCGGAATCTTGGTTGCCATACCCACAGCGATACCGTCTGAACCATTGACGAGTAAATTTGGATATGCAGCTGGGAGTACGATGGGTTCCTCTACACTTCCATCAAAGTTGGGGGTAAAGTCTACAGTGTCTTTATCTATATCTTTGAGTAGCAATTCTGCTACCTTCTTCATCTTACACTCGGTGTAACGATAGGCAGCAGCGGGGTCTCCATCTACAGAACCAAAGTTCCCTTGGCCGTCAACCAGTGGGACTCTCATATTCCACGGCTGAGCCATACGCACCAGTGCATCGTATACAGCTGAGTCACCATGCGGGTGATATTTTTTCAATACTTCACCGACAACCCCTGCACATTTGGAGTATCTACGATTGGAAAGATTACCTTCGCGAAACATCGCGTACAAGATTCGTCTGTGTACAGGTTTTAGACCATCGCGAACGTCTGGAAGAGCACGTCCAATAATAACTGACATAGAGTAATCTAGATACGAAACACGCATCTCGTCTTGAATATCAATTTCCAATAAATTTTTTGCAATCTCTGGCATGAATAAATCTCCGTTGAGGAACGTTGGAATGGGGATAATTCCGATAAAATATGGTATACCATATCTTTATATATTATAACCGATCTCATTCCATTTATCGACCTTTTTCCCTCATATTATGGTCAAAATTTGACCACTGGAGAACATACATGTTTCTTTTTTTCACAAACATACTACTTGCGTCTCAACAATCCTCATACGACCAAGGGATTGGGTACATGACCAACAAAGAGTTCCCAGCTGCCGTTTCTGCTTTTGAACAATGTATAGAAGAAACTCCCTCTAAAATTGAATGTCACTGGGAAATTGGATGGGCGCATTGGATGCTTTCAGATTGGGACGCTGTTGTGAAACATTGGAGTATAGTCGAAAAGGCTGAACCAGAATTTCCAAAATTGAGCGGATATCTCACCCAAGCAAAAGACAATCAAACGCTGCAGCAAATCATGAAATCCAGTCAGGAAAATGCTCCTGCAACATTTGCCAGTGCTGTCGCCGAAGGAGCAACCCTTCGAATTAGATCGGTTGGAGACATGATGATCGGTACCAATTTTCCAAATGGATATTTACCGAGCAATGGCGGGGCTGACTCCTTTACAAAGGTGAAATCTGAGCTCCAAGATGCAGACATCACTTTCGGAAATCTTGAAGGACCTTTGTGCGACGGTACAACCCCTTCGCAAAAATGTACCAACTCAGCTCCGGGAAAATGCTATGCCTTCCGATCCCCTGCTTCTTATGCACCCCACTACAAAGATGCAGGATTCGATTTACTTAGCACAGCCAATAATCATGCAAATGACTTCGGCAGTTCCTGTCGCCTGGAAACAGAAACTCTTCTAGATGAGCAAGGCATCGCACATTCAGGTCGACCTGGTGATATCGCGTCTATTGAAGTCAATGGTTTCAAAGTGGCGATGATTGCCTTTTATACCAATCGTTCTTCGCACTACTTGAACGATCACGACACCGCAAAGACGCTTGTTTCTTCGCAGGCTGCAACACATGACATTGTCATCGTTTCTTTCCACGGTGGTGCTGAAGGTTCAAAGGCTCTTCACGTTCCAAATGGATCAGAAACTTTCTATGGTGAAAATCGCGGAGATCTCAGAAAGTTCACCCATGATGTAATTGACTCGGGAGCCGATCTGGTGATTGGCCATGGCCCCCACGTTCTACGCGGAATGGAAGTCTACAAAGACAAACTCATCGCATACTCTCTAGGGAACTTTGCTACCTATGGACGGTTTAATATCTCTGGATATGCTGGTATGGGGGTTATTTTAGAAACAACCATTGATGCAAACGGTGATTTTGTGGCTGGAAAAATTATTTCCACCAAACAAACTGGACGTGGGGTTCCTACCTTAGACGACGAAAATAAATCCATTGACTTACTGCGGACTCTATCTACAGAAGATTTTGGCAGTACAGCAGTAAAAATCGCTGTCGATGGTCAAATCAGACCTTGACACAAACATTCACGTACCTACACTGACTGAGGATTCGGATGCTTGATCCATTGGCATCCATACTTTCCATCATTTCATTCTTTGTAGGAGATTGACCATGAGTGAACAAAACCCTGATATCATTGACGTTGTAGATACAACCAATAAAGAACAACACACCTTCCAAGCCGATGCAGCACAAATTTTAAAGCTGGTCACCCACTCTATTTACTCTGATAGAGAGATCTTCTTGCGGGAGTTATTATCCAATTCTAGCGATGCACTTGATAAAGCTCGCTTTGTTGGATTGTCTGAAGGCAATTTCCGTACAGTGGAAAATCCTAGCATCCGCATTTCCTTTAATGATGAAGCCAAAACCATCACCATCGAAGACGACGGACTTGGCATGAGTCGAGATGAAGTCATCGAGAACTTAGGAACGATTGCCCAGTCTGGTACCAAAAAATTCATGGAAGGACTGAACGATTCAGGCAAACTTGAAAGTCTGATTGGTCAGTTTGGTGTGGGATTCTATTCAGCATTTATGATTGCAGATAAAGTTGTCGTTGATTCCGTATCGATTCGCGCTGATGAACCTGCTGTGCGCTGGGAGTCGGATGGGAGCACAGGATACAGTCTCGGTGATTCAGAAAAGGAAACTCGCGGAACACGCGTGATTCTCTATGTACGAGAAGATGCTCATGAGTTTGTCGATCAATATCGATTGCAAGCCATCGCTCAAAAGCACTCCAGCTTCATCCAATGGCCCATACACATGGAAGAAGAGCAACTCAACGAAAAGCAAGCTCTCTGGACACGGGACCCAAATGACGTCACCGAAGAAGAGTATCATGAATTCTACAAGCACATCACTAAGGATTATCAAGAGCCTCTTGCCTACACACACTTCAAAATGGAAGGTATGGTATCCTTCTCGGCGGTTCTGTTCATTCCTCAACGCCACAGTATGCAGCTTGACAACATGAACTACAAGGTTGACTTGAAACTTTTCCAAAAACGCGTTCAGATCCAAGAGCATGCCAATGACTTGCTCCCACAATACTTACGATTTGTTTGTGGAGTCGTCGACTCTCCAGATGTAGAGCTCAATGTTTCTCGCGAAATCTTACAAAAAACCAAAGTCGTTGAGATGATCAAAAAACAACTCACGAAAAAGGTATTGGAAATGCTGAAGACTCTTGTAAAAGACGATGCTGAAAAGTACAATACCTTTTGGAATGACATGGGTATAATTTTGAAGGGCGGCATTCCAGAAGATCAAAAAAATAAAGACAAG
>CAJWHX010000156.1 GCA_913040875.1 uncultured Pseudomonadota bacterium
TAATAAATCGTAGTAGGAGATTAGGGTTTCACCGTCTCGCAATGGCACAGGAAGAAGCTCTACCGATAGGGCATTAAGGTGAATTTGACCGGTGTTACCCATCCAAGCCAGCAGCGCTTCAATCAGATCGTATTTCCAGATGGTGTTGTCTGCATCAAATACCGCAAAGGGGTGCGGGTTGTCTTTGGTTCCTTCAATGGCCTGGTGAATCTGCTGACGATGTGCTTCAGACCAGAGGGTCAATTCCGGCAGAGGGGTATTCATCCTAGCTGTCCTGACCAAGCGTTTCGGAAAAGGGTTCGGTAGTCTTCTTCTGACAGGAGGGTGGGATTGGTTCCAGCAGTGGGGTCTTTGATAGAGTCTGGCGCCAATATCGCAATGTGACCTTCTGTAAACCCAACGTCTGCAAGCGTATGGGGAATGCTCAACGTCTTTCGTAGGACCAGTACCCATTCGAGCACAGTACAGTCTAGGTCAAGGTAGCGAGCGAGATTATCCATCCGGCCTGCAATGGCCTCTTCATTGAACTTCAGGACATAGGGCATCACGATGGCATTTGCCAAACCATGGTGAATGTGGAGGTGTGCACCCAATGGATGACTCATCGCGTGCATGGCGCCCAATCCCTTTTGAAAAGACGTGGCTCCCATCAAAGATGCCGCCAGCATATCTGCTCTGGCGTCTACATCGCTTCCATCTGCCACAGCTTTGAGCAAGGATCGATGAATGAGTTTTATGGCTTCCATGGCAATGCCGTCGGCTTGAGGATGATAGCCCGGAGCACACAACGCCTCTAGATTGTGAGACAGTGCGTCCATACCAACTGCGGCAGTGATCTTAGTTGGAAGTCCAATGGTGAGTGTCGGATCAGCGATAACCTTTGGAGGAAGCACTTTGGGATGAAAAATGATGGCTTTGCGACGCTCTTCTTCGTGTACAATCACAGAACAACGACCCACTTCGGACCCGGTGCCAGAAGTTGTT
This sequence comes from uncultured Pseudomonadota bacterium, assembly GCA_913040875.1. Next base: position 985 of record CAJWHX010000156.1, read on the forward strand.
GGGACGGCAACGCATGGTACCATGGCAGATTCATCCACTCGAGTCCAGTAGTCTCCAATATCTTCAAAGTCCCAGAGAGGACGTGTTTGATGGGCCATTAGTGCGATGGCTTTACCCACGTCGAGAGCAGCACCGCCCCCAAATGCGATCACACCATCGTGGTTGTTGGCTCGAAGCTGTGCCACACCTTTATCCACATCTCCACCCACAGGGTTTGGCTTCATCTCAGAGAATACTCCGTGTTCCAGATTGGCTTCCGTCAAGATTTGCAACACAGACTGTGTCACATCCAGTTTGGCAAGTTGTGGATCTGTCACAAACAAAGGGTTTTGCATACCCAGTGCTCTACAGGCTTCTGGAAGTTCAGCGATTGCTCCGACGCCGAACCGAATGGGGGTTGGGAAATTCCAAGTCGTCACCATGATATCTCCAAGGTCAAAATAAACGGTGTTGAATGCTCTTACACTTTGCGAAAGTGAAAAGATTTTGGTCGGGTGAGGTGCTCGTAGCCCATTTTAGAGAGCGTACATCCTCGGCCGGAGTTCTTTACACCGACCCAAGCCAGCTGTGGATCGAGATAGTCACATCGGTTCATAAAGACTGTCCCAGTGTCTAGTTGATCCGCAATATCGAGTGCTGATTCCTCATCTTTGGTCCAAATAGACGCCGTCAGACCAAAATCTGAGTCATTCATCATTTGGATGGCTTCTTCATCGGATGAGACAGACATGATGCCGACGACAGGACCAAAGGTCTCATCGCACATGATGGACATACTGTGATTGACGTTGATGAGAACCTGAGGTGCCATGTACGGAGTGCCGTCTTTGGCATTTGGAAATAGGTTGGCATCAATGAGCGGTGTGGCTCCGGCATCAATGGCCTCTTGAATATGTGCCCGAACGTGATCGGCATTTTTGGTTCGAACCATTGGACCGAGTGTCGTATTGTCGTCCATGGGGTCACCGAGGACATAGCCTTTGACATGTTCGACAAATGTCTCCACAAACTGATCGTACAACGAATCATGTACGTATACTCGCTCAATCCCACAACAGGACTGACCAGAGTTGAAGAAGGCTCCATCGACAATGTTTTCTGCGGCATGTGCACAATCGGCATCGGATCTAACGTAGGCAGGGTCTTTTCCACCGAGCTCCAATCCAAGACCGATAAATCGATTGGAGACTGCTCGTTGTACAGCGTGTCCACCGTCTACAGAACCTGTGAAACCGACAAAGTTTACTCTGGAATCCTGAACTAGATCTGCGACTTGCTCGTGTGTACAATGCAATATTTGAAACGCATCGCCAAGTTCCTCTACCGTATTTGCTGCCTCCAAGAGTCGTTCTGCAACCAGTGCTGTTTGTTCCGAGTGCTTTAAAACAACGGTATTTCCAGCAGCTAGGGCAGGAATAATGGCATTGACAGCCGTTAGGTATGGGTAGTTCCACGGAGAGAGAACAACAACAACACCAAGAGGTTCACGACGAATGAAGCGTGTGAAGCCGTCCTGAACGGGCGGGAAGTAATCCGCCAATTGTTCAATCGCCATATCGAGCATGACTGTAGCGCGTTGTTCAAAGCCCGTAATCTCTCCGGCAGAGTATCGAATGGGACGTCCCATCTGCTGAGTTAATTCTGTTGCGAGTACGTCTTTGTTGGCGACGACAGCCGATACAAATTGTCGAAGGATGGTGACACGTTCTTCAATAGAACGTTGTTTCCAAGACGAACGGGCGGCGGAAGCTTTGTCTAGCATAGAATTGATTTCTTCACCAGTGGCGTATTCACGACGAAATAGAACAGTACCATCGATGGGAGAGATCGTTTCAAATGAGTGCATAATTGACTCCTGATGTAATCCAATGAATGATGTGTCTAGGCTTAAATGATTTCAAAATACCGACGCAATTCCCAGTCGGTAATCGCTTTACGGAACTCACGTTCTTCCCATTCACGAGTTGCAGCGAAGTGCTCTACAAACTCATCACCGAGCATTTCTCTGGCTGCAGACGACGTCTTCAATGCTTGAGCTGCATCCCACAACGTCATAGGCAACTTTAATTCGTCTGGAATGTCTTGAGTGTAGGCATTTCCGACGATGGGATCTGAAAGTTCCAATTCATGTTCAATCCCATACAAACCAGATGCCAACACGGCACTGAGTGCGATGTAGGGATTCACATCGGCTGCACATAAGCGGTACTCCAATCGTTGAGACTGTGGTGAGCCTGGAATGACACGAAGAGCACAGGTTCGGTTTTCAACCCCCCAAGTGGCATCGGTGGGTGCCCAAGCTCCAGGAACCAATCGAGAGAAGGAATTGATGGTTGGAGCCACCATACACAGGACCTCTGGCAGCATTTTTTGACATCCTGCGACGAAGTGGCGCATCGTTTTGCTCATGTTGTGTTTAGCATCTGGATCATAAAAGGCAGACTTCCCTTCTTTATCTGTTAGTGAGATGTGGAGGTGACCCGACTGACCTGGCCAATCATTGGACCACTTCGCCATAAAGCAAGCCATCTTGTTGTGTTTTTGAGCTCGGATTTTTGTGAAGGTTTTAAATAGGGCGGCTTTGTCACCAGCAGAGAGGGCATCGTCTACAATGATCGCGCCTTCAAATACCCCAGGTCCCGTTTCTTCATGGAGCCCCTCTAGTGGAAAGTCCATTGCTTCAGCAGTATTCAGGATGTCTTCATAGAGACTTTGTTCGCCATTTAACCGAATCATGGAGTAGCCAAACGTTCCAGGGGCAACCGGTTTGAGGTTCTGATAGCCCTTTTCACGCACAGAGTGTGGGGTTTCATCGAAGACGAAGAACTCAAATTCCAATGCTGCATTGGCATTGAAACCCATCGAACTTGCTTTGGCGATCATTCGCTCCAAAGAAGCCCGAGCACCGACTTTGCCATGTTCACCGACAAAAGACCCAATAAAGAGCAAGCAGTCTTCGTCTGGTAACTCACGACAAGTTGAGGGGTCAATCTCGACCAAGCCATCTGGATATCCAGTATGCCACCCCGTTACTTTGACATTGTCATAGAGTTGATCGTCACAGTCCCAGCCCAAGACGACGTCACAGAAGCCAAAGCCTTTGTCGAGGGCAGAAAAGAACTTGTTCTTAGCCATGTACTTGCCTCGAAGAATACCGTCGATGTCAAAGAGACCCACTTTGACATGTTTGAGTCCCCGTTCCTCTACTATAAGTTTGGCGTCTTCTATCGTTTTTACGTCGCGTGCCTTCATCTCGTGCTCCCATATTTGATTGCGGTCATTGGTATGTAAGTGTATATCATCCAAGTGGAGAATTCCGCCGAGAAATTGATCATTCGACTCTATTTCATTCAAAATAGACGTCCGAGTCCATATCGATTAGAAGTGGTCATGAGATCATAGAATGGAGACGCCATGTCCAATCCCGCTGCGCAATCAATGCAGGCTCCGATGAGTCCTGAATTGAAACAATGGCGTTTAAAAGTCTTTACCAGTACGTGGCTCACCTATTTTGGGCTCTATTTTTGCCGCAAAGCCTTCTATGCCGTGAAGGGAACCCTCGCAGAAGACTTGATGATTGATGAGACACAGCTCGGGTACATTGGATTCACGTATTTGCTCTGCTACACCATTGGACAATTTACCGCAGCCGGAACAGGTCGTATTTTTGGTGCTCGAAATCTGCTCTTGATCGGTATGGCAACCTCACTCATTACCAACATCATCTTTGGTTTTGCCGCCAATGTGTGGACCATTACTGTGTTCATGGGGGTCAATGGACTTGCTCAAGCTACAGGGTGGCCGTCAACAGTCGGGGTCATGGCCAATTGGACTACCCGTTCTGAACGGGGAACTCTGATGGGGGTTTGGGCGACCTGCTATCAGTTTGGGGGAGTGGCTGCCACAGCCTGGGCGGCTTGGTGGCTTAGTATGCAGGGGTGGAGAGGAGCCTTCTTTGCGGCTTCGAGTATACTGATGCTGATCTGGTTCTATGTCTATTTCTTTGTTCGCAATAAGCCAGAGGACGTTGGTTTGACATTGGATGATCCGGATGAACAAGCGGCACCTGATCCAGATAATGTTGACTCAACAGACAATGAGATTGCAGATGATGGTAAAATGTTTTCTTCGGGCGTACTGCAAACGGTCCTCTTAGTGGGGTCATTTTACTTCTTTGTCAAATTTGTCCGTTATGCACTTTGGTCTTGGGCACCATTTCTGTTGGACACCCAGTTTGGATTGGATGCCGATACTGCAGGCTATATGAGTACACTCTTTGACCTGTTTGGGTTTGCCGGAGCTCTGACTGCAGGTGTGGTGTCTGACAGGTATTTTAACGGTCGGCGAACCACCATTTCGATTTTGATGCTGATGGGAATGGTCGTTGGTTGCAGTGTTCTGTATTGGGCGGGTACGATGGCGAGCAATCCTGCCTTTGGTTCAGATTTGGTTCTCTTGACCTGTGGGGTGGGTTTGTCGATGATTGGCTTTATGCTCTTTGGTCCCGACTCCTTACTAACAGGTGCTGGTGCGATGGATTTGGGTTCGAAGAAGTCAGCCTTGGCAGCAGCAGGCATTATCAATGGAATGGGGTCTGTTGGTTCCATGGCGCAGGAAATCATTTTGCCAAAGGTGATGGAGTATTCAAAAGATGGTGTGGAGTTTGCTGGTATAGGGTTTACAGCTACAGAGGCTACGTTTGCGGTGTTGATTGTGGCATCAATGCTGTCTATATTTCCGTTGTTGATTGTACGGATGCGCAATCAGCAAGGCAAGTCTGATTTGTAGACGGGATGTGACTGTTGAACTGATGTTCAACTTGAATTACGGTTTTGTATACCCATTTATCAGGTGAGTTCATGTCTGTTTTGCGTTCTGGTCAACTAAAAGAAATCGACAGTGTATTTTGTCAGGCGACATTGGATTGGCATCATGAAGCAGAGTCGACCGGATTTGACTGGTATCTGTTAAAGCATGGCGTGTTTCATTTGTTGTCGCAAGGCCAAGTGGAAAAGGCCAAACAACGGATGCTCGATATTCACTTTATGGCAGAATTTTCAGAAGCCTACGAGACTGTGGTGGAGCCGTTGAAAGCCTTTCGTGTTGTTGGTGTTGAAGACATGGGACGAGGATTTTGTGATGTAGGAGAATCTTTGAACCGTGTGGATGAGCCTACCATATTGGATGCGACTGCCTGTGGCAGGGTAGCAGGACTGCTTCGAGATGCTGGATTGTATGATGCGGGTGTTATCCTAGAAAAGATACGATATTCTGTTTTTGAACGTGTTTTGCGAAAAGAGCATCCCGGGATACTGACCTCTATAAACAATCTTGCCGGACTATATCAGTCTCAAGGTAGATATGAAAAAACCGAACCTTTACTTATACGATGTTTAGAGACTAGAGAACGGACTTTGGGCAAAGAACATCCCCGTACACTGACCTCTATAAACAGTCTTGCAGTTCTATACGAAAAACAAGGTAGATATGAAGAAGCGGAACCTTTATGCATTAGAGCGCTAGAGGCTAGAGAACGTGTTTTGGGCAAAGAGCATCCATCTACACTGACCTCTGTAGGAAGTCTTGCAGTTCTATACCATGATCAAGGTAGATACGAAGAAGCGGAACCCTTACATATTAGAGCGCTAGAAGGCAGAGAACGAACTTTGGGGAAAGAGCATCCAGATACATTGACCTCTGTAGGTAGTCTTGCAGTTCTATACCATGATCAAGGTAGATATGAAGAAGCGGAACCTTTATGCATTAGAGCGCTAGAAGCTAGAGAACGAACTCTTGGCAAAGAGCATCCGTCTACACTCAACTCTGTAGTAAGTCTTGCCTTACTATATCAGTATCAAGGTAGATATGAAGAAGCGGAACCTTTATGCATTAGAGCGCTAGAATCGAGTGAAAGAACTCTTGGTAAAGAGCATCCAGACACACTGACCTCTATAAACAGTCTTGCAGTTCTATACCATGATCAAGGTAGATACGAAGAAGCGGAACCTTTATACATTAGAGCGCTAGAATCGAGTGAAAGAACTCTTGGCAGAGAACACCCAAAAACACTGACCTCTATCAACAGTCTTGCAGTTCTATACCATGATCAAGGTAGATATGAAGAAGCGGAATCTTTATGCATTAGAGCGCTAGAATCGAAAGAACGCATTTTGGGTAAAGAACATCCCCATACACTCACCACTATAAACAATCTTGCCGGACTATACAATAGTCAAGGTAGATACGAAGAAGCCGAACGTTTGTATATTAGAGCGCTAGAAGCCAAAGAACGAACTTTGGGGAAAGAACATCCAGATACACTCAACTCTGTAGGAAATCTTGCTGGAGTATATAGGTTTCAAGGTAGATATGAAGAAGCGGAACCTTTATATATTAGAGTATTGGATGTCTTTGAACGTGTTTTGGGGAAAGAACATCCCCATACACTGACCTCTGTCGGAAATCTTGCTGGAGTATATAGGTCTCAAGGTAGATATGAAGAAGCGGAACCTTTGTATATTAGAGTGCTAGAATCGAGAGAACGAACTCTTGGCAAAGAGCATCCGTCTACACTCAACTCTGTAGTAAGTC
>CAJWHX010000157.1 GCA_913040875.1 uncultured Pseudomonadota bacterium
GCACATGGAATGTGGTGGAGCTTTAGTACAGTCGTCACCGGTGGGTTTGCAGACCTATACAATCCTTTGAGTCTTACCGGGCAAATTTTAACTGGACTCCTTGTGTTGTCTGGAATGATTTTAGTCGGAGTTTTTACAGCCACCTTGACCACCCTTTATATGGGAGATGACAACTCCGAAATAGAGAAAAATCAGCAACAACTCAGTCAACAACTGGCTGAACTGCGTCAAGAACTCGCTCGATTCAAAGAACAACAGGACCGGGCTGGTTCATTAGAGAAAGAGTGAGCCCGACAGATTTCTGAAATTGAGACTTGACATTACCGATGGATATAGTACAGTTACATTTGATGACATTTAGAGACAATTCACAACATCTATCCATTCTGCTTCTCTGCTCTCTCTGTTTTGGATGCTGGGCACCAGAGGTTGAACCCCCTGCGCCCAAGCTATCTCCAGCCGAGATTGCCGGTATGTCAATCGCAACAGCCTCCGCCTCTTCATTGGATACAAACTCCATGCGACACATACCATCACAGCAGGCACTCGTGGATCCTATGCAGCGAAAATCTTCTGACCAAAACCCAGTGACAGATCATAAGTCTACTCAATCGATAGAAAAGCAAACCGTCTTTCCCTATCAAGCAAAGATACATGGTGATGATGTCCCATTACTGGGTCATGGAGGGGGCACGATCCTCCTACTGACTGCTAAGGAGTTACATTCGGCAACCGTTGAAGTCCTCGAAGAACAACAAGGAAAGGCTCGCGTTCTGTGTCGTGGCTGTTCTGCATCCCATCCATACCAAGCAGGATGGATTTCTATGGATTATATCCAACCGAATAATTGAACATGCTCGTCTGATCGGCTACATTTCGTTGTAACGAGCAGCCTAAATGGGAGCCAGTTTAATGAAACAGTTGTATTCGATTCTCTCCAATAGCCAAAAGTTGGATGGGGGCGCTATGTTCGGAAATGCTCCAAAAGCACTCTGGTCTAGGTGGACCAATGCTGATGAATCGAATCGTATTGACCTGGCATGTCGTTGTTTACTCGTAATTGATGGACAGAAAAAGATATTGTTTGAAACAGGCGTCGGAGCATTCTTTGAGCCAAAGTATGCTGAGAGATATGGAATACAAGGAAATGGACATGTCCTCCTGACCAATTTAAACAGGATGAACCTTTCCGATGAAGATATCGACGTGGTGGTGTTGTCGCACCTGCACTTTGATCATGCCGGTGGATTACTAACCGCGTGGGAAGAAGATGTCGCTCCCAGACTTCTGTTTCCGAATGCTAAGTTCTTGGTGAGTCAAAAGCACTGGGAGAGAGCAAACAATCCGCATGCCAGAGACAAAGCCAGTTTTGTGCCGGTCATTCAAAGTCTCCTAGAAGAAAGCGGCAGATTGGAACTTATTAAAGCCGAATTTAGTGCAACATTAGGTCTAGATTACAAATTCCATTACTCCGATGGCCACACACCTGGTCTGATGCTTACAGAGATTAAATCTACAGAGGGCCCGATTTTGTTTGCCAGTGATTTAATTCCCGGTCGGGCATGGGTTCACAGATCCATTACAATGGGTTATGACAGGTTTCCAGAACAACTGATCGATGAAAAGGTCACATTGCTTAGTAAAATGGTTCGAAACAACGGACGACTGTTTTTCACGCACGATTCCGAAGTCGCTATGTCTAGAGTTGTAATTGATGATCGCGGTAGATTTGGAACGACCAGCAACGAAGTCCATTTGCAATCGTTCACGATTTGATGTGTGACTCTATCTTTACCCTATTTGATGACAATCGTTACAGAGTTTTCTTATGAAATGGACCAGTTACATTCGCTCTTTCGCTTTTCCAAGACTGTTAAAACCTGGTGCCATCATAGCGCCCATCTCACTCACTGCAGAAGATGGTACATGGGTTCAAAGCACAGACTATATTCAAACACATAAAGTACTTTGGGTATCCGTCAAGAATGCGACAGATGAAAACACAGCACGATGGGTTCGAAGTTTTTCCAGAGAGATTGATCAAATCCACGAACACGATTGTCGAATGTTTGTCGTATCCTCTGACTCACTAGATGATATCCGAGAGTTCCATCGTAAAGTGGACCTATCTTGTCACGCCTTGTACGATCCAATGGCAATGGAATCTAGAAAACTCGGTTTGTCTGGGCGCAGACCCATGTGTCGAGATGCTGTCTTATTGGTCGATGAGTTCGGTAAAGTTATGGACAGTCTCTGTGGGCAATCCAGTATTGAACATTGGCTTGGTCTCTTGGGCGCACAAACAGAAGCACCCGTAATAGAAGATGATAGTGTCTCACCAATCATTCCACTGTCTGCAGAGGAAACTGAAATCCTAATGGAACAAGGTGGGATTCTGGTTGATGTTCGAACCTTCTCCGAATATGAACCAGATCACGTGCCCAAATCATTGCACATTCCCGTAGATGAGCTACCACAACGCTATGAAGAGATTGGACAAAGCACGCGCATCATCTTCATTTGTCAAGCTGGTGGACGCGCCTATTCGGCTGCCGAGTTTATGACCAGTATTGGATCCAGCGACATATTTGTAGTCAATGGGGGCATGAGTTCTTGGACAGGTCTGCGCAATACGGATGGGGTCGTAAGCTAAATCTTCAGATACCAACCGCAACATTACCTCTTGACAAGGCAAGTTTTTTGAATAAACTATAGTCAGGTATTTGTCCGATGTGTACGATTGTATGCGTCTCTCTCACTGTATCCTAAAGGAAGACCTGACTTGGGTCAGGTGTATCCCTTACGTCTCCCCATCTAGCCGCCAAGAGAATCCCATGATCAATTTACCCCTTCTCATTGCTACTGAGCAGCCCGGAATGCTTGAACTCATCTTTGATGCAGATATCATTGTTCAGGGTGTCCTGTTCATCCTACTCGCCATGTCTGTTGGGTGCTGGGTCATCATTTTGAAAAAGTACAGAATGCTGAATGCTGCGAAAGATCAAACGGATGAGTTTCTCCATCAGTTCTGGAACTCTCCAAAACTTGAAGACATGTACCACAAACTCGAAGAATTCAATGAATCACCAACGGCATCTGTATATCAAAATGCCTATCGTGAATTGGATAAACTCAATCGACTGTCCTCTGAGTCCTTTGTCGATGGGGAAAGCAACCTTGAAAGAACCATGAGACGTACGATTAGCGACGAGCAAAGCTACATGGAATCTCTAGTCACATTCTTGGCAACAACCGGTTCTACAGCACCCTTTATTGGTTTATTTGGAACCGTATGGGGAATCTTGCGCGCATTTCAAAAGATCGGAGCAACTGGACAAGCGAGCATTCAAACCGTCGGTCCAGATATCGCGCACGCTTTGATTGCTACAGCCGTGGGGTTGGCAGCTGCCATTCCTGCTGTAATCGCCTACAACTTCATCAATCGACAGATTCAAATACAGCGCAAAGAAATGGAAAATTTTGCCTCGGACTTTTTGAACATCGTTAAACGCAGCAATATGGGGCGATAATTATGGGTATGTCTTCAGGTGGTGACAACAACGGAATGATGGCGGAAATTAACGTCACACCGTTTGTTTACGTAATGCTGGTGCTCCTCATCATTTTTATGGTGACTGCACCAATGATGAATCAAGGCGTTCAAGTGCAACTGCCTAAGGCCTCCGCCGATCAACTTCCCACAGATGACAAGGCGCTCATTCTGAGTGTCTCTCAGCAAGGCGAGTACTTTATGGCCGAGGAAGGGTATGAACTGGGTGAATTGAAAATGAAACTGCAAGCCATCGCCACTGCAAATCCAGACAAAGAGGTCTTTATCCGCGCCGATGCATTGGTTCCTTATGAAAAGGTTGCACAGTTGATGGCAACCTGTACACAAGCCGGCATTACAAAATTGGGAATGGTGACGGAACCGGGTGTGAATGAATGAAACAATTTCGGCGATGGTGGCGAGAATACAATGTTGAAATCATTGGTTCTTTGATATTGCATGGCGGACTCGCGATGTTGTTGGCCAATTCAAAAGGGTGCATGCCAGAAATCACACAACCAAAACCGGTAACCAAGATCAATGTCGTCAGTTTGGGCAGTATCAAAAGGTCTAAGGTTCCCGACCGTGCATCTCGAAAAGAACGCTCCTCTGCTCCCAAACCTATAGCGAGCAAGAGCACTCCAAAATCGGATGCACCAAAACCGCCGCCTCCTAAAACTGATCAGATGACCGTTCCAAAGGAATCGCCTAAGAAGGAAGAACCAAAAAAGGAGACTCCCAAGCCAAAAAAAGAAGATCCAAAAAAAGAAGATCCCCAAAAGTCCCCTCCGAAAGAAGAACCCAAAAAGTCTGAACCACCTAAAAAAGACACCCGTGAGGAACTCATTCGAAAGGCACAAAGAGAACAGCTGCTAAAATCGCTACAGAACGCGCCTGTCGGACCAACAGATCGAGAAGCCACCAGTCAAGAAGGTACGGATAAAACCCTACCTGGACTCCCTTCTGCCGAACCAAGCGATCCAATTTTGGCACAGTATATTTCTCAGGCTCGTGATAAAATCATCCCAAACTGGGCGCCTTTGCCCACTTTGGTGGAAGCCCATCCAGAATATGAAGTCATCATTGAAGTAGAAGTGTTGGCGGATGGTACCTTAAAAAATCCTACCGTCGTCAAAAAATCTGGGGATGCCTCATTCGATGCAGCAGCGATTCGAGCGATATATAAGACAGTATCCCTGCCTCCTCCACCTGAAAAATGGAAGGCTTCTGCTGCTCAAGGTATTTTGATCACATTGGCAGCAGCGGATAAAACATAAATACACCTTACTTATTGGAGCATCTATGATCAGCCGAACACGCTATCTACTCCCCCTATTGTGCAGTCTATTGTTCCCAACATTCTCTTCAGCCGAAGAAAAAATCCACATCTATGTTGGAGCGCCTGGCCGTTCCAGAGTACCCATTGCACTCCCCAAACCTGCCTCAGATTTACCTGCTGCTCAAGAGTTCTATGCCGTTGTCAAACACGATTTGGAGCTCAGTGGCTGGGTGGACATTGTCGATCCAGACACCTATGTGGAAAAGCATGGTACAGGGATCAAAGAAGGCTCTTTTCGATTTTCGAACTGGGATTCTGTCGATGCTGTCGCTCTAGCAAAAAGTAGCTTGACCGTTAAAGATGGCCGACTACGATCTGAAATTTGGGTGTACGACATTGCAAAGAGACAGAAACTGGGAGCCAAAGCATACTCCGCTTCGCCTGCCAATGTACGCACCTTGGGTCACCGAGTGGCCAATGAGATCATCCGACAGCTCACTGGAAAAGACGCCCCTTTCAATACACGATTCTCGGTGGTCAACGATCGCAGTGGAAGCAAGGAAATCTACATCATGGATTTTGATGGAGAACACATGCAGCGCATCACTCGCAATGGTGAAGTCAATCTCCAACCGCAGTGGTCGCCCAATGACAACAGACTGGCATTCACCTCCTACATGAACGGCAATCCAGATTTGTACATTGCAAATCTGACATCTGGCCGAATCACTCGTTTGTCGGCGAGGGATGGCGTCAATATCGGAGCCTCATGGCACCCAAATGGTAAAGAAGTGGTCGCAACACTATCTCCGAATGGAAACTCTGACATTTATCGACTGGATGCCAGTACCGGTCGTATACTTGATAGATTGACGAAGGATCGAGGAATCGACGTCGCCGCCTCCTATTCTCCAGATGGCAGTCAGATTGCGTTTGTGTCTGAACGGTCAGGGGGCGCTCAAATCTACATCATGAATTCAGACGGCAGCAACGCCAAGCGAGTCTCTTTTGCTGGAAAATACAACACGGATCCAGTCTTCTCACCAGATGGTACACGTCTGGCCTACGTTTCAAAAACAAACAACTTCGACATCTACACCGTGAAGTTAGACGGTACCGGTTTGAAGAGAATCACTCAAGATCAAGGCAACAATGAAGACCCTACCTGGTCCCCTGACGGAAATTATTTGGCTTTTCGATCAACACGTACTGGTCAGGCACATGTGTGGTTGTCGACAGCAGATGGGGAACATCAAGTTCGTTTAACGAATGGCAAAGGTAATTTTAGCAATCCAGACTGGTCGTCACCAAATAAATGGTGAGACAATATATCGAGTCGATGGTCACTTCAACCAAAATGGAATAGACAACCCCTATGAAATACGCTGCAGTACAAATATCCAGAGGGATGGTGCACCTCTTAATCCGACAAGGTTCCGACCTTACATGCTGGGAAAAAAGGAGTTTTACTCCGCCACCAAGAATGTTGCTTGAAAGTGCAACAATTCAAGAAATTTTGGATTTAATAGAGGAAATGATAGAGCTCGCGAGACTACAAGGCATACCCGTGTGGGAAATCTATGCCTGTATGGATCTGGGAATGTCAACGATTCTCAATGTGAACGGCATTTTACAGCGTTCAAAGGCAGAACTCGCTCTTCCGATTCATTCTTTAAAAACAGACGAAGAAGCTCTGTGGGGATGGATTGGTAAAACCTATGGTCTTCACCTGAGGGATGGTCCTACAGCATGGGTGGATATCTCTCACAATGCCATATTCTGTGTTCTTGGAGAGAATGGACAAGTCCATCAGATTGAACGATTGCAATGGTCGTTGCTTGAACGAACCACACACTATTGGGGCAAAGAACCCGATCGATTCAAGAACAATGAGATCCTTCAGATGCAAACCGATATCGAACGAAAGTTGAAAGGACTAGACTGGAGCGTCCGCCCACACAATTTGGTTGTAACAGGGCTCCCACTCACTCCATTCAAGAGACTGTTTCCACTGGCAGAAGGAAAAGAGTATCACAATCAATCTTTTTCCCGAGCCTCATTGCGCCAATGGAGTGACCATCTCTCTCAGTCGCATCGAAAATATCGGACGCGCATCATGAATGATGGCAATTGGACAGATGGAATACTGACTACAACAATGTTGTTGATGGAACTGTGCAACCGATCCTTCAAAGATTCCTTCATCATGTCTGATGGAGAACTGGCTCTTGGAATCTTGGCCAGTCTACCTTCTTCACCCCCCAACTAAATGCATACTCAACTTCAGCAACTTGGAGCTCACATGACAAAAACACTTCCATTATTTCTTGTATTGACAGCCTGTACTACTGGTGGAAACTACCCAGACAAGTATGCTTCTGCCCTGTGTGAAACCACGTATGCTTGTTTAGACAATGATGATATCGAGCTGGTCTCAGGATATGACAATGAAGAAGAATGTATTGCTGAGATCAGTTCTGATATCCGCAGCAGCAACACGTATGACGAGTTTGAAGAAGGTGAGCGCAAATTTAATAAAGAAGCCGCCAATGCCTGCCTAACAGAAATAGACGAGGTTCAACAAGATTCTGATTGCGATGGCTCCATGTCTGCGTGGACATTTTTCACTGACATTCAATCTGATGACTGCGACGATGTATTTCCCACGGCGGAGTAATCAATTATTTTTTCGTGATGTCGTTTTTTGACATCATTTAAAATGACTTA
>CAJWHX010000158.1 GCA_913040875.1 uncultured Pseudomonadota bacterium
CATTGAGGGCAACATTGGCTACCAATCCACCGGCCATAACCAGTGGAGCAGATCCAAATTGCAACCTAGCCCACCTCAATACCCCGAGCATTTCAGTTTCGATGCCTTCTTGTAGCCATGCAGCGATATCTTCTGGAGAATGATCATCCAATTGTGTAAGCCAATCGTAGAGTGGAAATCGAGTGTTGATTCGTCGATGCGGAAAAGGACCTTCAAATGGAAATGGGAGCGAGATATTGCTCGCAGAACCTCTTGCAGATAACCCAGTCACTTTTCCTTCATGACGAAATGGTTTGTATCCAAGATAGCCCGTGACAGAGGCGTATAACAGTCCAATGGAATGGGGATATGGCAGATCAAAACATTTTGATACACTGTTGCCAGATCCGAGCCACATACTGAGGGCAACGCCATCACCCAATCCATCTGCAACGATGACCAACGATTCATCGTACCCACTAGTAAAATGAGCAGAGGCAGCATGACAGTGATGGTGTTCATAGATTGATATCGGTGGGACATCTGTTCGAAACAATTGTTTCATCTGTGTTTTGATTGAAAAGGCCAATCCTTTTCTCATTAGTTTCCAAGAGATATTTGGTGTGGGTTTCATTTTCGGGAACGGACTTCGGAATTGAATCCAGTTGCTGAACCATTTGTTTGGCGCGTAAAATTGCCCTTCATCCAATCGCCACGTCTGTTGTATGGGTCTTAGAATTCTGAGAACTGGATTTGGATTGATCAGACCTGCTATGGCAATCCGATCGATATCGGACCATGCAATACCAGTATAATCGAGAATCCAGTGGATGGATTGAACTGGAAAGCCGCCCTGTCCTTTTTTTCGAGACCATCTCTCTTCATCACAGGCCGCGATTATGACACCATTTTGAATGAGACAAGCCCCAGCATCATGTGTACCGTCAAATATGCCCAGCACCACACTCATCTTTTATACACTCTACAAATGGCATAACAATAGGGTACACGTAGCCAGGTGTTGTGAAGGGAGATGTCTGGTGGTGTAGGAAACAATCGTTGCAATTCGGTTGAACCTCGAACGTATTGCCCTCTATCAATCCAGTAAAAGAATCGTTCGATTTTAGATGCGTGAATCTCGTTGCATCCATCGAGTGTAATGAGCATTCCGCTTTGTTTGACCAGATCTAGACTCAACGTCAAGACCGTTCGTGCAGCAGGAGTGTCTAAATGATGTAGAAGTCCAAGTAGACTGACTACGCCCACCACTCGATCATTCAATAGGGTGTGCCAGTGTGAATCGTTCCAGTTCGAGCAGACAAATGTGGTATCTGATCGGTCTTTGTATTTGTCTTTTGCAAATTCAATGTATTCTATATTGCTGTCCACACCGATATAGGAGATGTTTAACGGAAGACGATCCAGCACCTCTGCCGTACCACACCCCAAGTCGAGCCAAATATCGGATGGGTTCCAATTCTCAATTGTGGCTGTGCAAGAATCTAAGAACCCATTCCAGACACGCTCTGAACCGACAATTCTCTGAATTCCGTTGTATACAAAGGCCTTTTCGCCAAATTTATCTAGGAGCTGCCGCCACATTTGAAAATCCAGTGCTGTACGAATGCTATTATTGAATAGTCCATTTTATCTGCGTACTCAACACGTGTTGATGGTGTTTGACTGAATGTAGATAGAAAGATGTGTGGTAAGTATTTGATTTGCCTGTTGTTTTTATTTGGTGAATCAATTGATGTTCAATAAACTGACGAACAGAGCGAATGTTCGTCAATTTTTTGACGGATCGTCGTAGCATGATTCTATATTCTCTAATTTTTCGATAAAGATAGATTGGCATGATTATTGCTCAAAGGCTGATGATTGTATCATTCAACCAATATTTGGAGCCTTTTATGTTGACTGTCCCGACCGACCCTAATTTTTTAGAAACGATGGTCCGTTTCGTTACCACGTTTGTCCCAGCTCTGACGATTCATCGAGTACACATCGGTGAGCGTACAGATGAGCTATTGTCTTTACAGATAGAGATGGGAGACGGTTCCATCATGTTTGTTGAGGCCCAATACTGGAATGATCGTATTGAATTGACTCTGGAGTATGGATGGCAGCGCGTGGATGTGTGGATGTATGCAAACTTTCCCACTCATGGAATCGGTACGCCTCCAAATATACCTTTCCCCAACGTTGATCAAGGAGCAGAATCACTCAGCTATCCAGAGAAGGAACTGAATCTAGAAATTGATTGCCTCAACCAGATTTCGGTGAATGGGGTCTGTTCGAAGCACATCGACGAAAATTTGTTTGAACTCCGGAGAGAGCCCGGACTCATTGACAGCCCGTTTGGTGATCTGTTGAGTCATCGTGATTTGTCTAGGGTGCAAAGAGAGGCTGTTTTTCGAAGCATTCATACAGATATGGTTGAAGAAATCGGTTTTGTCTTCGATGGAAACGTTTGCAAAGATGGCACCTTCAAACAGTGCCAGTTTCCAAAACCGCATTCTCGCTTCAAGCATTCGATTCTCGGGCCAAGCACTGTGAATGGCCAGTTTGAACAGTCGCTTTGATTCCCAGCTGGTTTTATTCAGTACCTCTTGAGAGAGCTTGGAGAGTTTCAATGCGGTCGCTTGATGTCTGCTTTCATCGAGTCTGTGTAAGTGACTCACGCGCCTGAGTAAGTCGGGTGCCTCGTCAAACATCGCGATGGAATTCTCCATTCCCTTAAACGAAACCGTTTTGATGGTGCGAATCAAAAAGAAGAGTGTGGGAAAATTGGGACCCAGTAGTCGATTGGCAGCTCTTCCTGTGATGTGCCGAATCAATCGATTCATGTGTTGCTGACGAAATCCACTTGGAGATAATGCTGTGATGTCTTGTTGGACACCGGGCAAATATTTGTTGTAAATTGCGTTCATTCCCGTTTGGAATGCCTCTACATGATCGACTTCTTCAAAGGATTCTCGTTCTTCAAGTTCGACGACCGATGGTAAGATGCTTCTATACTGACGCACAGCGTAGTTGTTGAGAACGATGATCTGCTTTTCACCCGCCGCAACAATTTCATAGTTGTACGCCCACTCTAGATGATTCCAAGCGAGTTTCTGGGCTTCACTGAATCGCTGATAGACCGGATGAGAGTATGGATCACCGATGTCAAAATCCCACGGCACCCAAGGTTTACTCCACAGTTCTTTCGTGTTGGGATCAAAGGCTCGCTGGGCTACAGAGTGCAGCGTGCCATGTTTGGCATATTGGTCTTGTGAATGCCGCACGTTCATCTTGGCGTAGCGATCCAGTTCAGCAAGGGCAGACTGTACGGTCATTAGACGGGTGCCTCATGCGACTTGGTGGACAAGAGTTCCATCTTCACAAGATTCAGCGCACCACTGGCTAGACGTTTGAACTCGGTTGGTGTTTTGAGGTTCATGACTTGCCGTGCGAGGAACTTTGGTCTGAAGTAGAACTTGCGGTGGGCAATCTTGAGTAGATCGAGGATTTCTGCTTTGGTGAGGTGCTCGGTCCAAGAAACAGGTACTTCGACACCACACAGTGGCTCTTCCATTAGCTGGTCCCAACAATCAGCAGGATAGAGGCCCTTTTGTGCCCCTTCATCAAAAGACTCGGTGTTGGGGTATGGAGAAAAGACAGCGAAAGCGGCATAGTCGGCGTCCAGTTTCAACATCTCGTCAATGTTTCGTATAGCGTCTGCCATCGTTTTTTCATGGGGTCCAGCGAGCATGATGTAAGCGACAGAACGTACGCCTTCTTCACGGCACCATTGGAACACGCGGTGAACATCATCGGTGTCACAGTGTTTACCCCAAGCATCGAGTCCTTCGTTGTTGGCAGATTCAACACCAAAGTGCACCTTGGTACAACCTGTTTCAGCACACCGTCGCAACTGTTCTCTTGTCGTGCCAGCAATGGTGGTTTTGTATCCCCAGTCGAATTTGAGACCTCGCCTTTCAATGGCGTCACAGAATTTGAGCACCCATTGAGAGTTGGGACTGAACAGATCGTCGACAAAGTGGACCTCTGTGATTCCAATGGAGATACAGTCTTCAATTTCATCCAAGATGTTGTCGATATTGCGAATCTTGTATTGTTTCTTGTACGTGAGGCAGAAGGGGCACGAGTGCGGGCATCCGCGCGAGGTAATTGCAGTCGTTGCTAAGGGGTTCCGAGTGCCTGGCGTGAAGTAATATTCGAATTCTACCCTGCGTCTATCTGGCCATATTTGCCAGTTGAGGTCGTTCTGTCGTTTCTGCTCTTTGTTCTTAACGACTTCACCGTCAGAATTTTTCCACCAAAGGCCTGGAATTCCAGAGAAGTCTTCTCCCTTGTCCATATGCTGAATGACATCCAAGAAAGCCTGCTCACCATCTCCAACAACGATGGCATCCACATTGTCCATAGCCATTGCGTATTCTGGAAACATCTCACAGTGTGGACCACCCAAAATGATAACGGCATTGGGGTTCAATTTACGAACAATGTTGGCGGTCATTTGGGTATCTGCAATGCTGTGGGTCAGACAGCTGATTCCCACCAAGTCTAAATTGTACCGCTTGAGTTTTTCTTCAAATTCTGGATAATCCTGATTCCCAACAACACCGTCTAAGATATCGACAAGGTACGAAGACATTTTCTCGATGTATGCTTGTAGATACATTAAACCGAGTGGAGGAAACAAATAAACACCCGCGCTTTGATCCGCAGCGATACCGGCCCATACACGAAGACGTTCTGGAGGATTGCACAATAGGATGTCTGATTTGCCTTTCATTGGTTCACTCTATACACGGTTCATTTTATACTAGAATATCAGGAAGGATTCGTTTGAGTTTGCGTTTCAAGGAGGCTCTACCCTTGTCGTTCTTTCCAATTTGTATCAAACTCGGAAGTCGTTTGCGAGAGGCATAAAATCGCGCATACCCAAGTCGTTGCCACATGCGTAGTTCAAATCGAGATAGTTTGTGTTCAAAGGGTTGTTTGGCGTAATAGTCATAGTCCGTCCAGTTTTCACTGAGTTGGTATCCATCTCGCTTCATATCGTTGTAGACACTGGTACCGGGAAGTGGCACGAAGAGGCTGTAAGACGCTTCTGTTGCTGGTAGGGAGGTAGCCAGTCGAATTGTCTTCAACATGTCCAAACGAGTTTCTGTTGGTGCACCGAGCATCAAAAATAGCAAGGTTTGGACGTCATACTTGTGCAGATTGTGGACCGTTTCCGATACCTCGACATCAGAGACTTCCTTGTTGTAGACGCCCTCTCGTATTTTTTCGGTGGCAGATTCAAGTCCAATACCGACTTTTCGGAGTCCCACTTCTTGCATGCGTTTGATCAAATATTCGGGAATGAGATTGGCGCGTGTGGTACAGCCCCACAATAGACCCAATCCACTCTCTTCGAGTACATCGCAAAACCGTTCGACATATTTTCGATTGGTGGTAAACGTGTCATCCGTAAGCCAAAAAGCTTCAATGTGGTATCGTTTTTTCAGTTCCACCAATTCTGCCACCAATGACTCTGGTGACCGCTGCCTGAGTTTCCTACCGAACATGGTGTGTAAGGTTTCCGCACAGAACGTACAGGTGAAAGGACAGCCTCTAGAGCCACTCAGGTTCACCCCGACAAGACCCGGATGCACCGAGTCTAACTGCCCCCATGCATCAAAGTAGGCGTCCATGTCAATCAAATCCCACGCGGGAAATGGTAGGGCATCCAAGTTTAAGACCGGATCGCGTTCATTCGACTTATGGATCGTATTCGCCGTTCTATCTCGAACATGGGCTCCTTTTACCGGATGGCAGAGACTGGACTGCCACATCTTCAATAGATTGACCAGCGGAACCTCACCTTCACCAATCACGACGGCATCTACACAGTCGTTTTTCATCATGTCGGCTGGAAACATCGTCGGATGAGCTGATCCCAGTACGACTTTGGCACCCAACTGATGAGCCATTTCTGCAATTTCGAGACCCTCTCCAAGCATCAAAGTGCTCATGCCAATGCCAACGACATCTGGTTGAGAGACTTCTAGAGTTTGACGCACTTGCTCCATATCGGGATTGAATGTTGTGTCGATGATGTTCACCCGCCAGTTCAATTCTTTACGAACGACGCTCGCCAGAAGGGCTACGCCGATCGGATAATCGCCCGACGGATAGCGGAACCGTGGGTAGACAAGTGTCAACAAGGGTTGTTGGTGTGAACTGTTGGGCATGTATACAGTATAGCCTAGTCTAGGGTCTGTTCCTATCCAACAGGTTAATTTTCAGGTGCAGTATCTTGGCTATCTCCTTGACCAGAGTCAGACGACTGCCACTGTGTTCTAGCAAAGATCATAGCTTCTTCAATCAGTCCCTTTGAAGAAAAGACCATTAGGGCTCCACCGATTACAGCAATAAGCGATTGATGAAAGCGAACCACACTGGCAACGAGTATGGCGACTTCAAGTGGTAAATTGCCGGTCACATGCAATATGCCGCTGAACAGTATATCGAATCCCACGGTACTTCCAGGGAAAAGGAACATTACCAATGAAAAGATTATACTCGAAGAATAAGTGAAAAATATGGCGGTCCAGCTGACTGAGTAGCCAAGAGCTTGAACTGTGTAGAAGATACCAAGGGCAACCATAGTATGGCCCGAGACACACCAAAAGAAGGCCTGTAAGTAGGCGGATAAACCACGTTTGGCCGTTTCTAGAAAGCTATCTAGAAGCTTGTCGGCAAAGTCAAACAATCGTTGTACACGATCGTTTTGTAAAATGGCAAAGGTTCGGATCTTATGCAAGATTTTTTTTGGATAGGCAGGGAATAGCGTAATAGAACTGGCGGCCAATCCCAGACCACCAAGGAGTATTGAGACGTAGACCAGTTTGTCTAGATATTCAGGATCCACTATAAAAGGGGCCCATGCAAACATCGCGCAGGCGATCAGAAATGCCGAAACCAGACCTAGAATTCTAGAAACCAACAATGCAGATAACGCATTGCCAAAATCGACATCGTACTTTTTGTGGAGCATCCATCCGGAAATCGCTTCTCCAGCAGGACCCGGAATTGTCGTGTTGAGCAAGTGGCCGATCATAAGAAGAGCCGTCATAAAAAGTGGATTGGATCGCTTCCGTTCATCCTCTGCCAAGAGAGATTTCCATCTCATCGCAACTGTCGGTAATCCCATCGAGAGGAGAATCAATGCCCATCCAAATTTTGTGGGCTCCATTTGCGCCAATAACTCATCGACTGAATCTCCCCAAAAAATCCAAACCCCCAACGTGATCGCGACGGAAAAGGCAAACAGGTCTCTTAGATACACGATTGACGCTGACGGATCGCTCTAAATTTGGCAAGATCCAGTCGGTTTCGTGGGTTCTTCCGGAAGGATCAGGTACTGATCCCACATTCTTGAAGAAGGATAATGTTACTGGTGAATTTGAACAACTTTCCTACGATCCGGCAACTGGTGAGGGTGCAGAATGGGATTCAACAGACAGGACTTTGACTCTCTATGTGAGAG
>CAJWHX010000159.1 GCA_913040875.1 uncultured Pseudomonadota bacterium
TGGTCGCGACAGCAATTGGTCTACTGGTCGCAATTCCAGCCGTGGTTCTCTACAACTACTTGCGTCAGCGAAACAAGAATCTGCTCAGCAACTTACAGAGTATGAGTCACCTCATGCTGGCTAGACTGGATGAGTCCACAAGCAACGACACGAATACAGAGGCGTAAACCATGGCGGCAAAACTTGGCGGCGATGAGGATGAAGCCATCGTCGATATCAACATCACTCCATTTGTGGACATCATTCTGGTGGTTCTGATCATTTTCATGGTCACCGCGACCTACATCACTGAAAAATCGATCAAAGTAGACTTGCCCGATGCTGCAACTGGTGAAGGAACAGAAAGTACGTCACTTGCCATCACGATGGATGCTTCAGAGCAACTGTTTTTAAACGGTGCCCCAGTGACCACAAGTGCACTTCGAAGTGAAATTCAACAGGCAAAACAACTCAAAGACGAGGATGGAAAACCCATCAGTGTAGTGTGCTTGATTGGCGCTGATCACAGTGTTTCTCATGGGAAAGTCGTGGGTATTATTGATTTGGTTAAGCAAGAAGGCATCTCCAAGTTCGCCATCAACATTGAACAAAAAGAGCACAATGTCTTGGATGGAGAGTAACCTGTGAAAACACCAGAGTACACAAGTACAGGTGTAGAACGCACACATTGGATGGCGTTTCCGGCCTCTGTAGGCATCCACATTGGCCTGGCATGGATGCTGACACAACTCCCGAATGAGCCACTTCCACCAAAAGCCGAATGGATGGAGATGATGGTGGTTGAAGTTGAAAAGGAAGAGCCTCCTCCAGAACCTCCACCACTAGAGCCTGAGCCGGAAGAACCTCCCCCGAAGCCTAAGCCAAAACCGAAACCAAAGCCGAAAAAGATTGACTTCGAAGACATACCTCCAGAGCCGGTCGAAGAGGTGCCACCGGAACCTCCTCCGCCAACAAAGAAGAAGGTCCAGCGCGTCCAAGGACTCAGTGCGTCGTCCTTTGCAAACAATGGAAATACTGGTCTAACCGTTCGAGCGGGAACCACACTCAGTACACAGGCCACATCGAAAACCATCGACATCGAAGAAGCGAAGGAAAGCACCGCCATCTCTTATGCTGCGGCCACAAAGCAACCTCGCTTAAAGAAACGTCCGCCATTAAAGATCCCCCAAACGGTGATCGATGCTGGAATTGAAGGCACAGTTCAAATTGTGATAGACATTGATGAAACTGGACTCGTCAGTGATGCCCGAATTAAGAAAGGATTGACGAAAGAAGCCGACTCCGCCTGTATCGAATCTTGGAAGAAGGCTAAGTTCAATCCAGCCTTACAAGGTGAAGAAACCGTTGCCATCACCAATTTTCCCCGTCGATGCCGATTTAAAGCAATGGATTAACCCACTTGAAACTCTAATCAGAGGGATGTATGAAGAACCAATATACACTTTTTTCGATTGTTGTATGCATCGCTACAACTGGGTGCTCTGTACAAGAAATGGCCCAAACGTGGCAACTAGATAGACTAAGAGTCTTAGCCACTCAATCTACGCCAGCCGAAGCCGCTCCGGGAGACACGGTTGAGTTTCAGTCGCTAATTTATCAACCACCGGGTGAATCGCTTGAAGGGGTCGTTTGGTTTGGTTGCTTAAATGAATCTGCAACCTCGTTCGGGTGTACAATTGATCCAGATTTGCTGGACGGACTGTCAGAACCTCCAACGGACCCCAGTGAACAGTTTGAATGGTTCACAGAATTGCAGGCGGCTGGGTTGCTCGGGTTTGAACCTGCCCTGCCACCCAACTGGAACATCCCTGTCGAAGCATTGGACACATTGGATGAAGCAGACAAAGTAGAGGGTGTATCCGCATTCCTGAATCTCACAGTGATTCCAGCAGAGGCCGACGAATCAGGCAATGACGAAGACATCGAGATTGCATTCAAACGCTACCCCATCTCTCTCAATCCAGAGCCAAATGAAAACCCACTGCTGTCTCACTTTCTAGTCAACGGCACCGAATATGGGCTGGAGGAAGTTCCAAAGATCATCGCCGGTGGCACTTTGGAGTTTGATGTGGCATTCGAAGACGGCTCGGTACAAGAATATACCTACACCAATCCCGACACCGGTGAATCGGAAATCAGAACTGAAACCCCCTACCTCAGCTGGTACACAGAGAGTGGTCGATTTAGCAATACAGTCAGCCTTCTGCCTTATACAAGTATTGAGTGGACGGCTCCTGACACCCCCACTCGATCGGAGATCATCGTAACAGTTAGAGATCGTCGTGGTGGAATGGATTGGATTCGATTTGATGTGATCGTGGAGGCAGAATGAACTCGGCACTGCCTCTACTTCCCGTTGCTCTAATGCTGATGCTTTCAGCACCGGCATTCGCTCAAGATACACCCGCTCCAAATCAGGATACTCCTGAGTCAGATGAGCCCTTACCACTGGTAAAGAACCCTGAACTGGTAGAATATGTTCAGGCCCCTTACCCCGAAGCGGCCAAGGAAGAAGGGAGAGAAGGAACCGTTCTACTCTTGATTGAGATTGATGAAGCTGGTGATGTATCTTATATCGAGGTCTTAGAATCTGCAGGCGCAGATTTTGATGCTGCAGCTACAGAAGCCGCTTGGAATTTTGTTTTCGACCCTGCAGAAGATGCAAATGGCCCCACGCCGGTTCAAATCGAGTTCTCCTATGGATTTGTTCTGGATGCGAGTACCGTAGAAGGTGCCGTCGAAGATGAACAAGCCAAGGAAGAAGTATTCCTACCCATCAACTTAGATGGCGTTGTTGTAGAGATGGGAACCAAACGACCTCTAGCCAATTTCCCAATCCTAATCACCACAGCAGACGGTACCGTTATTGAAACCCAAACGGATGAAAACGGAACTTATGAAGCTGCTGTGTATCCCGTGGGAATTGTCAGTATACAATGTGCATATCCAGAGTACGAAACCAGTGTGCGGGAGATTGAACTGACTGAAGGAGACCGAACCTCTCTCAGAATATGGATGAAAAATCTCAATTACAGAGAGGATGAACTGGTCGGAGTATACCGTAAACCAAGTGCCGATGTTGCAAGACGTACGCTCACAATGGAAGAGGTCAAACGCGTTCCGGGAACCTTTGGAGATCCCGTTCGAGTCATACAAAGTCTGCCGGGAGCTGCACGATCTCCTTTTGGTTCTGGATTTCTGATCATTCGTGGTGCCAATCCTGAAGATTCAGCCGTCTATGTAGATGGAATCCGTGTGCCCCTCATTTATCACTTGGGTGGATTGGTCTCTATTCTCAACCCAGACCTGATCGACACCGTAGACTACTTACCCGGTAGCTATGGCGTCCAATATGGTCGTTCATTAGGGGGAGTCGTTGATGTCAAAACCAAACAAGAGTTTCCAGAAGACAATCAGTTCTACTGGAGTACCGACATCATTGATAGTGGTGGTCTAGTCCAAGGACGGGTTGGTGACTGGGGGGTCGCTGTAGCGGGACGGAGGTCCTATATTGACGTATTCATTCCTCTATTCACCCAAAATCAGAACTTTACGGTCAGTCCAAAGTGGTATGATTACCAGGTCAAGGTTCAACAGTTGGATCGAAAAAATGGTTCACTCTCTATCTTTGCCTTTGGGTATCGAGATCAATTGACAGCTGGCACCAATGCAAACACAGCACAAGGCTCAGATCCAGACTTCCAAGGAGATTTTGGAAGCATCAACTCAGCACACAGAGCCTACGTTCAATGGAAACACAACTTCTCCGACACCTGGAATATGACCGTCACACCCTCCTACGGGATTGATTCAGCTTCCTTTGATGTGGGTGGTGGTGTACGGGTCACACAAGACCAGCCAATGCTAGAGCTACGGGCTGAAACCAGGTGGGCTCCTTCTGATCGGTTCAACCTTTTACTCGGTACGGATACGGTCGCGGGAAATTTTACGTTCAAAGCGGAACTGCCCTTTTCTTTTGAGGACGCCGCCTCATTTGACCCTCTAGCAGAACGAAACCCTGTTTCATTTGGCGGAGAAGGATACTATTATACACCCGACATTTATCTACAAACAGAAATCCACCCTCTCAAAGATGTAGACCGGTGGGTGATCTACCCAGGGATTCGATATGGTGTCGGACAGATTTGGGATACTGAAAATCCGGACCCTTTGATCAATGTACAAGGATGGGACCCTCGATTGTCAACTCGGTTCAAAACTGGGGAGAATGGAACGCTAAAGGGAGGCGTCGGTCTGTATTCACAATGGCCGCAACCCTTTGAAGTATGGCGACCCAACGGCTCTACGGAACTGGATATGGAAAAGGTACTCTCTGCTGAACTGGGACTCGAACAACAAATCATTCCGGGATTGAACGCAGATGTATCCGTATTTGGTAAAAAGCTGTACGACTTAATTGTAGACAATCCACGAGCGACAGATGCCGACTCTCTATTCTATGTCAATGAGGGAATCGGTCGTATATATGGAATGGAAGCCATCATCAAGCAAGACCCCATCAACAATCTATTCGGTTGGATATCATATACTCTGTCTCGTTCAGAACGAAACGATTATCCAAATCGAACCAGTGAGTTGGAAGCGGATGAGGTCATCGGTGCACCAAGCAGTGGTGATTGGTATCTCTTCGATCTAGACCAGACACATATTTTAACGGGCGTGCTTGGCTATCAGTTTCCAAAAGACTTTGGCGTATCTGGACAACTACAGTACGTCACTGGAAATCCATACACCCCTTATTCAGGTGGAATCTACGATCTGGATCAGGACTTTTACACTGGATATTCGACTGCACCATACAACTCAGAAAGACTACCGAACTTCTTTGCCCTGAACCTTAGAGCAGACAAAACGTTTACATTTGAAAAATGGCAACTCGATGCATATGCAGACTTCCTCAATGTAATACGGGGGGAGAACCCAGAATTTGTGGTCTACAACTACGACTACACCGACAGACGATTCATTCGCTCTCTCCCCTTCATTCCCTCGTTTGGTTTCGAAACAGAATTTCACTTTTAAAACATCATCATCCGACTCTATCAAAGTTCATCCCAACAGAATGGTTTATGGCAGTTTGTGAAAAAATGGTTATAAAAGGATGACTTTTAATTTCGCCTTGCAGAATTGAATTATAAATAGAGTGGTGTGATCTACATACGCCATTTAATTGGAGACAACTATGCGCAAAATTGCTACTGCATTTGCTGGTTTGGCATTGATGACAGGACTCTTCGGTTCCAGCGACGCACATGCTGGACGTGAGCCGGCTCAAGCAGCATTGGAAAATAGAAACACAGACCTAACACCTGATGTTGTTCAGAATCGTTTCTTTTTAAAAGAAGGACGTTACGAAATCACAGCTGCTGGCGGATATGTTCCCAACAATCCTATGGTGACTCGATTCGCGGGCTCTCTATTCGGTGCATACCACATCAACGAAAAATTTGCGGGCGAATTCGCTTTTATGTATTTTCCAGATCTGGGCTCAAACGACCTTAAGGGGTTGACACAAAAACTGGTTGAAATCGCCAACAATAGAAGCAACCAAAGCAATTTTGAACAGCCAGTTGAAAAGATGCTCTTAGATGCCTCATTTGCTGCGCGCTGGAGTCCAATCTACGGTAAGATCAACTTGATCGGTGAAAATGTTTTGAACTTCGACTTCTATTTTACTGGTGGCTTGGGCATGATTTCTTCCAAAAAGTACTATGCCTATTCTGACAATGAAGTCATCTCTTTACGGTACTCAGGTCGAACAACCCACGTGCCATTGAATGCAGGACTCGGTCTGAATATCTTTTTGAACCAGTCACTTGCACTAAAACTGGATGCACGATCCTTTATTTATCGTGCGGATGCACCGCAGTACGATCCAAATGAACCTGCAGTCCCGAGGATCTATAGTGACATCGTCACCTCTGTGGGTGTCAGTTACTTCATTCCGAAGATGAAGCCTCGTATGATGGACTTCTAACCACCTTCTCATTGAATCCTTTCAAAACGAACACATTTGAACCCATGGAAACCATTATGAAAAGCCTAAAACAGTTGCTTTGTGTGAGTCTACTCAGTTTCAGTAGCTCCGCGTTTGCTCAGGACGATTTGGATGATATTCTCGGTGAGACTTCTGAACCAAGTGCAAAAGAAGAACGTACAGATATTGATGAAGATACAAGTGCATTATTGCTGGAAGATGAAACAACCAAACAAATCATCAAAACCCTACAGCGTAAGACCTTCCTAAAGCTGAAAAGATGGGAACTTTCTCCGCATGCTGCCGCCGTTATCAACGACCCATTTTTGAAGCGTCGCATCATCGGTACCGGAGTAGCGTACAACTTGACTGAAATCTTCGCCATCGAAGCCATGCTGGATTATGGACTCGACCTCGGTGAATCCGACCTCAGTACTTTGACCAAGCAGATTAAGGACGACAATAACGTTGCACCAGACATCTCTCGTGTGTTGGCATTCGGTGACGTCAGTTTTGTATACTCACCAATCTACGGTAAAGCAGCCGTTCTCGGCCGACAAATCGTAAACTTTGACGTTTACGGCAAGTTCGGTATGGGTATAGCCCAAACCAAGGATGATGGTACCGTTTCTGGTATTTTGGATGGTTCTGACAACATCTGTCCGGACATCTCCACATTGAACTCAAACTCTGAGCAAGCGCTGTTCTGTCAAACTCAAATCCAGTGGCATCCAACATCCAGCTTCGGTGGTGGTTTCCGTGTCATCTTCAACGATTCCTTCGCTGTTCGTTTGGAAGGTCGCTCGCTCACTTACATTGAGACTGTAAACTCCACTATGCTTGAGATGAAAAACCTCTTCTTGGTTCAAGGATCTGCGTCCTTCTTCCTTCCAAGCATCAAGCAAACTCAAAGCATTGAATAGATTTTAGGAGAACTCCATGACGAAATTTACACTGAATTCGGGGACACTGACTTCAAAAGTTGGCTTTGGAATTGCACAGATCGCTCTTGGTTTGTCACTATTCGGCTACTCTACTACTGCTGAGGCACTGTCTTGTGATGAGATTATCAGCATGGTCGGATATGATCTACCAACCGATGTCATCATCAATACCCTTAAAGGATCGGGAACTCGATTCTCACCTGAGGAAATCCAGTGTTTGGTCGACAAAGGAGCACCTGCTGCAGTCGTCGATCAAGCCAAAAGAATGAGTCAGCAACAAGCCGCTCCAGTTGAAATTGAAGAAGATGAAGATGACACACGTCGCATTGACGATGAAGACGATGTTGAAATTCGAAATGTACGTGGTCAGGACCTGAGTGAAGATGGCGATGCCAATGATCCGCGAGAGATCAAGCATGCCATCAAGCTAATACGCGCTCAAAAACCAATCGAAGCATCTTATCGATTGTTCTCCCTGTTGAACGAAGGCAAATACCCAGAGTTTGAGTCCAAGATTCACTATTACTTGGCTCGTGCTCTCAGTG
>CAJWHX010000160.1 GCA_913040875.1 uncultured Pseudomonadota bacterium
GGTATCGTTTTACTGATGTTTGGGATTGCTTCGCAGACGAGCGTTTGTACTTCGTCGTGTGTGTAAACAATTCCCCGAGACAATTGCTTGAAAGCCGTATCTTTTAACATTCTGGCAAACTTACGCAGCTTCCCATCGTACATGACGAGCCCACCTTTGTAGGAGGCCGTTATCTTCGGATCTCTCGCAAGTCGAATGATGAATCCATTGGGGTGATTTTGGACGACCGCAACAGGACCAGCCAATAGATCGGATACTTTACACGGAAGATTGTTGAAAGTGATGTCGGCATTGTCGTCTTTAGCCAAGTAAATCAAGAGGTCATGCAATCTTTCTTTGGATACATCGATATTGTGTTGTATCTCATACGAAAACAATCGATCGACGGATTCATCAAAAGATGAGAGGGTACCTTGTCCTGTGAAAGGATACTCTTCCGAACGCTGAACCCAAACTCGTTTAAGTATGATCCCGGTGGATGATTCCAGTAATTTATGACGGATATGTCCTTTGAGAACAGTTTTGGTACGCTGCATCGCGGAGCCTCTTTGAATGGCCAGAACACTCATCAGCACGTGCTGACAAGGGCTGATTTTGCTAGTACATGTACACTCCCAGTCGTCTTCGGCAAGCCAAACATCTAAATGCCCATCGACCAAAAGTGTAAATTCTTCACCCTCTTGAGAACAGAGTTCAACTTTACATGACCCCGAATCTAGAGCTTGTTCTGCACGCCGCAGAATTCTCTTTTGACTGGATTGTATGATAAAATCAAACACGGAATTCCCCCAAGATTTGAGACCTGCCAAATAACGCGTTCTATCGAAAATTACCACTTTAATCTCGAAAAGATCTCATGACCTAGCGATAATTCGTTCCTCTGTTTTGAGATCGGATTCCTTTTCCGGATTGGGGTGCGATATTAATGCCCACCTTCTTTCTGGTTTCTTCGGCAACCTCAGGACTGATGAGACTTCTGTTTTGAGCCTTTTGAATGGCTTCCGACATAGATTGCATTCCAATCCCACGTCCGGTATCCATGATGCTGTAAATTTGACTTGTCTTGCTTTCGCGAATCAGGTTTTGGATTGCATTGTTGACGATCATGATCTCTTGTAGTGCCATTCGTCCACCCTGTACAGTTGGAACGAGGGTTTGAGCAATCACCGCTTTTAGAGAGTGGGAGAGCATGGTACGAATCTGCTTTTGTTCATCAGCGGGGTACGCATCTACAATGCGATCGATACTTTCGGGGGCTGAGTTGGTGTGTAGCGTTCCCAACACTAAGTGGCCAGTTTCAGCAGCCGTAATCGCTAGTGATATTGTTTCCAAATCTCTCATTTCTCCGACGAGGATGACATCTGGGTCTTCGCGTAATGCTGCTCGTAATGCCGTGGCGAAAGACAGGGCGTGGACACCAATCTCACGTTGATTGATAATGCACGTGCGAGGGGTGTGTATATATTCAATGGGATCTTCAATGGTTAGAATGTGCTCTTTTCGAGTTCTATTGATGTGATCAATGATTCCGGCTAAGGTGGTTGATTTACCAGATCCTGTTGGACCTGTGACCAGAATCAGACCCCTTCTATATCCTGCTATGGTCTCTAATACAGGTGGAGCATTTAGGTCTCTAAGGGTCAGAACATTCGGAGGAATTCTACGCAAGGCAATACTCACTCCTTTCGATTGCATGAAAATATTGACACGAAATCGGGCTTTACCTTGAAGGGAAAACGAGAAGTCCACAGAGAGTTCTTCAGCAAATTGCGCTCGGAGTCGATCTGTGAGGATTGAATCAGCCAGTAAGCGGGCTTCACTGCGTGAAAGAGCGGGCATATTTAACCGTCGAATTTCTCCTCGCACCCGAACTACTGGAGGTTCTCCTGTGACGATGTGCAGATCGCTCGCATTCATTTCAACGGTGGTGAGTAAGAGTTTTCGAATGTCTACGCTCATTTCCTCTCCATGACGGTTGTGCTATGGTGTAGTAGAGTTTTATTGGATTGTAATCTATTTTGGTAGCGAAGCGATGTGGTTAATGAAGCAAATATTAGTCGGAACCTTATTTTTGAGTGCTTGTTCAGAGTATGACATCAAAAGTCAAGAAGATCCTCCAGCCCCTACAGACACTGCCGAAACAGAGGTTGAAACATTTGTTGCGCCAGATTGTGCCGTAACGATGCCGGCTATTGGAGAGGTGGACATAGATGAAGAATGTCTAACTCCAGAATACAACATTCAAAATCCATGGAATGTTGAGGTTGAATGGCAGTGGAATGGCTTGGGTGATGAGCCGAACGTGGATCAAATCATGGTGGCGCCCATTGTTGGAAATTTGACTGATGACAATGGTGATGGACGCATCGATGAATCAGATACTCCAGATATCGTTGTGGTCATCTTTGATAGTAGAGATGGTGCGGATGGTGATATGGGCGCGTGGGTAGATGCACGCTTGGTCGCTATGGATGGGCAGACGGGCCGGATTCATTGGATGCGGGATCAGATGTACTGGAAAGGGACACCTGCCATTGCTGATGTAAATGGAGATGGATATGCTGAGATTGTTGCCATTAACGAAGCCAAACGTCCGATTGCTGTTCGAGGGTCTACAGGTGAAGATGTATGGGAAGCCAATGTGTACTTAGACAATACATACCCTTCGGTTACGGTGGCAGATTTAGAAGGAGACGGTACTCCAGAAGTGATTGCAGACAATGCCGTAATCAATGGTCGAACGGGACAGCTTCGCCACCAGTTTGCTGTCGATCCTTTGTTCATAGGCAGAATGCCAGCAGTGGGAGATTTGGATCAGGACGGTACGCAAGAGATCATTATTGCAAACACCTGTTACAACAGTGACTTTACTCCTAGATGGACATCTTCAATTCAAGGAAATTACGGCCACTGGTCCGCCATTTTAAATGCCGATGATGATTTGGATGGTGAAGTGGCAATGGTGGGAGCTGGTTGGCTTGGAATTTATGATCCGGATGGGCGTGAACTCTTCAAGACCAACGCTGGTACTGGACAGCCTGGACCTCCCTGCGTTGCTGATTTTGATGGGGATGAGGTTGCAGAAATCGCTTGGGCTTCAAGTAGTCAGTTCAATATGTTTGAACTAGACGGCTCTCTGTTGTGGACACAAACCATTACCGATGCTTCAGGATTGGCAGGATGCTCTGGGTATGATGTGAATGGTGATGGCGCTTACGAAGTGCTGTTTGCAGATGAGAACACCTTTTGGCTATTTGATGGCTCGACAGGCGGAGTACTCTTCTCCCAACTTGGACATGCTTCGGGGACCATTTTTGAGTATCCAATCGTGGCCGACATTGATAATGATGACTCTGCAGAGATTGTAATCTCCAGCAACAACTTTCGAATGAACGGTCAAGGTTGGGCGGGTATAACAGTGTTCGGACATTTGGGGGATGGCTGGGCTAAGAGTGGATCAACTTGGAATGTACACGACTTTGCAGTTACAAATATTTATACCAATGGAGGCGTTCCACTCAGTCCAGAACCCTCTTGGCAAACGTACAATGTGTATCGTTCTCGTCCAACTGAAGATGCTATGACTGTCGATTTGCTAGCAGAGATTACAGACATCTGTTTTGCAGGATGTGATTCAGAGAGCATCGTCCGCTTGAGTGTACAGCCCATCAATCAAGGACCATCATCCATTCGAAGTGGGATTCCCATCTCTCTATACCGCAAAGATGGTGCTTCATACACCTTTTTGACAGTTGGTCAGACGGTTGATCGATTGGATGCCGGTCAACGGGGCATCGCGATCGAGTTTGAAACACGCTATGGACTCATAGAAGCTGCAGAGACGTTGGTCGCACGAGCAGATGATTGGGGTACTGGATTCGGCACAATATACGAATGCGATGAATGGAACAATGGGATTGAGTTTGCAAACCCCATCTGTGTCCCCACTCCGATAGAAGAGTAAAAATAATCAGTTATTTCTCGGCGGCGACCAAATCAAAGGTGATTTTCATTTCATCTTTGTTTCCAACGGCGCCAAACATAGCTGAATAAGGCTCAATACCATAATCCGTACTCTTTACTGGGAAAGAGCCTTTAAGACTCAAACCATCGGTGTTGGCTACGGTTATTGGAACTGAGATGGTGTTTGTAGTTCCGTGCATGGTAAAGTTGCCATGTAAGGTCATCGTTTCTCCAGAGCCTTCACAGCCAGTCGACTGAAATGTTATCATTGGATACTTATCTGCATCCAATTGGATATCCGAGAGCATGTGTTTTTTGACGTCTTTACGCATAGACTCCGATAGTGTACCCTTGATTCCTGCAAGTTCTCGAATGTCCGGGTTGTCCACTTGCAGATTGTTTACCGGTACAGAAATAGAGATATCGCAGGTGCTGTAATCTTCAGGATCCCATTTCGCCTTTCCAGACCATCCAACTGCTTGAATCGCGTGATCGTGGGATAGATCTGCCGCTAGAGTAGGTGCTTTATACACTTGAACGAACAACACTCCTTTGTTGGATAAGAATGCAACGTCTTGGGGAGCGGCAGAAGCCACTTGGATGAGCGTAAGTACAGGCAACATAAGAACTCCATTAAGCATAGGCGTGTTTATAAACGGGTTAAGAAGCGATTTTATTCAATCAGCATATTGGCTCTGAATTGTCTCTGTGTCAAAACCGATGGGATTGTGTGTTTGATGACGGAAAAGAAATTGCACTTTACATTTCACATTGGACTCAATACCAATTCATATCAGCAGGAGTGTATGTATGAATCTGGAAGCACTACAAAAATTAGCAGAGCAATCATTGTTTGACCAATGGAAAATGTTGTTGTCTCAATTTCAGCAGGACGAAAATACCATTGAAGGCTGGGATTCTGAAGCCCAAGTGTTTTTTGAAACAATGGTTCAACAAATATTGCATGCCGCTTCGTTATCGATGTCTCAAAAGAAAAATTTCTTTGAAGCCATTAATAACTGGGGGGATCCTCGTTTGAGATTCCCAATAGATCAAGAGTATTGGGTAGAGTTAATCGTAGCGGATGTCCCATTGTTGGTGGGTACACATTTGGTCACGATCAAAGAATGGTTGCACTTCTTGGATACGGAATATGACAACGACGATCATTGGTCGATTGAAGGATTGAATTGGCGTGACAATAGAAGGGTGACGTGGCAGCAACTAGCCGCCGCTCCGGATTCTCAAAAATATCTGTTTGACAACCAACCTGTCGTTGGAGTGTCTTGGTTTGAGTCTGAGGCTTACGCTCGGTGTCACAACGCTCGATTGATGGACTTTTTTGAACGAGAGGAGATTGTTAGAGGACCTGAGAAGAGACGGTATCCTTGGGGTAGAGACTTCAAGCACGGCTTTGCAAATACTGAGGAGAGTGGATTTAACAAGCCAGCCGCAGTAGGGCTTTTTGCAACAGATAAAACACCAGACGGGATATTTGATTTGGCTGGAAATGTTGCAGAATGGCAGGGGGATGATGTTGGAGATCAACGTGTAATGCATCCAGGATGCTGGGCCAAAGATTCTATTTCTACGTGGGCGAAGGCCTCAGAATCTCTATCGCCGGGTGCTCGATTGGCATATTTGGGATTCAGATTGGTTAGAGATAAATGACAATATATCGGATTCCGGAAGAGCATATTTTTCCGCCTGTGTCAGAAGCAGAGCCGAATGGTCTATTGGGTGTAGGTGGTGATTTGGCACCAACTAGATTGCTGAAAGCATATCGAAGTGGGATTTTTCCCTGGTACAGTCGAAACCAACCCATTTTATGGTTTGCTCCAGATCCTAGGTTCGTGTTGTTTCCGCAAGAGTTTACAATCCAACGGTCTCTTAAGAAGGTTGTTAAACAAAATCGGTTCGAGATTCGAATCAACAGCGATTTCGCAAGCGTAATTGAGCGTTGCTCTGTGAAACCAAGACCGGGACAGTTTGGGACTTGGATTACAGAAGATATGAAGGTTGCCTATCAAGAATTGCACAAACGTCAGTACTCACATAGCTTTGAAGCATATCAAGATGGAAAGTTGGTGGGCGGATTATATGGTATTCTTACAGGGTCGGTATTTGCAGGTGAGAGTATGTTTGCAGATGTCTCTAATGCATCCAAAGTTGCTTTTGTATGGGCAGTACATCAAATGATTCAATGGGGGGTTAAATTGATTGACTGTCAGGTTCACACAGAACATCTGGAAAGATTTGGAGCACGTGAAATCCCGAGACCGTTGTTTATGCATCTTCTGCAAATATACGCTGAGGAGAAAGTCGTGATAGGTTCGACTTTTGATGAAGGGTTTTATCCGGTGTGAGGAGTTAATACTCCACTTCAAAGAACTCCATTAGATTAGAATAGTGCGGGGAGTGAGTGAAGTCTGTACGCGCATCTCCGTTGAGGAGTATGGTGGTTGGTATTTGTTCTGGTAATACTGAGTTGTAGGCAGGTGTAGAATATACACCAAGATTGATCAAGAAGGTTCGCAACGTCTCATCATCGTTAGAATGGTCATGGATAAAGACAGTTTGTATATCGGGGTGCGCTTGATGGAACCGTTGAATCAGCTGAATATCTCTATGGCTAGCCTTTACATTGACATTCCAAAAGAGAACAATGGTCTGATCCGATAGAGGTAGAGAATTGCCATCTGAGGTTTGTAATGCCAATGGTATTGAATCTGTAGGTTGCAGCTGAAACAAAATGATTCCACTTGCCAAGAGAGCAGACAATCCGATATCGGTCAGTAGAGTACGCATGTGTGGAGCGTATCACTTTCTCTATGTCAATGTAAAATATGGATCAAGAATGCAGAAGGTAGAAATTTCAGATCGTAGAATGAAACGACTTCAAAATACGGTCTCAAATAGATTGGATAAGTTGACAATCGTAGCAGAAGGTACTCATCTACGACATAATTTAAGCGCAATAATTAGAACGGCGGAATCTTTTGGCGTTTCGAATGTACATCTGATATCATCGGAAGAACATAAAATGAGTGGTGCTGCTAAAGGGTCTGAGAGATGGGTTAATCTGATTATTCATAAAAATACCAAACAGTGTTTTGATTTCTTAAAGTCAGAAGGTTTCAAGTTGTTTGTAGCAGATTTTCAGAGTACATCATATACACCGGAAACGATACCCATAACCCATCCAGTTGCTATTGTTATGGGTACAGAATTAGTTGGTGTTTCTCAAGAGGCTCGAGCGATGTCTGATGGTTCTATTATCATCGAGCAGTGTAAGAATATTGAAGAAGCATTTGCCTGTGCCAAACAACTGAACCCTGAACATATTTCAAATTGGTTGTGCATTCTTCAAGTCCCCAATCCTGACCACCCTCTGGCTCACATAGCCCTAAAAGGAGCTAGATCCGGACTTGGTAAGGCACTGTCCCAAGAATGGTCTAGGTGTAAAAGTAAAATTATCTGGGTTTCAACAAACCTAGCACCCAAGGATTTGGCGGAAATT
>CAJWHX010000161.1 GCA_913040875.1 uncultured Pseudomonadota bacterium
TTAGCTTATTTGGTGCAACAATAGAACAAATGGTTGTATTGGCATTTTTAATGCCAATAGTTGCTTCAATGGGGGGTAACGCTGGAATGCAAACATTAGCAGTAACAGTTAGAACTCTTGCAACAAATGATTTAACTAAAAACAATTTTAATCAAAATATTTTAAAAGAGTTTAATATTGGAATACTAAATGGAATTATTTTTGCGGTTATTAGTTCTTTAATTGTACAAATATGGTTTAATGACGTTAACACTGGAACCGTTACAAATACTGTTAAATATGCTCCAGTAAGTAAACTACCATTTGATAACTTTGGTAGCCGAACCCACACCCTTCTTAGAGAGATAATATGCATACCGCATACACACAACTGGATCTGACTGGTCGTATCGTTGCAAATGGCGCCCAACCAATCGAGACCACTCTGACATATCTCTAGAGGCCTCGGCATTGTTAATCAGAAGTAAACTCACGTCTCTTTTCTGCGTCAGTGGGATTCCACTACCGATCTTCTTTTCCAAGCAGGATTTTGCATCATCATCCAATTCTCCAATCATGGCAGAACTTTCTAGTAGCATCAAGTCATCACAACCATCTTGCGATAAGTCTGGCTCTGGAATGGCTTCAGGTTCTGGTACAACCTCAGGCTCTGGAATCACTTCCGGTTCGGGAATCACTTCAGGCTCCGGAACCACTTCAGGCTCGGGGACCACTTCTGGTTCGGGCACTGGACGATCAACCTTTACCACCGGATTGGGCTTGGGTTTTTTCGTAACCTTCTTCACAGGTTCCACTGGCTCTGGCTCTTCTACTGGCTCTTCTACTTGAGCAACAGCCACATCAGCAGGATACTCCTCTACCATTTGAAATGGTGAATGTCCTGCCAAAGGCGCGAAGTCAAAGAAGGATACACGTGAAGTTGGTCGATGTAAAATACCTCTATCGTCCTGAACAGAGTCTACGGTCAGCTCATCCCCATCAGAGAGGCAAGCCACCCATCCATTGCTGCAAACCACATCTGTAAAGGCATCCTCAAATGCGCTGCTGGCTGCAAAGGTTTGCATAGAATACATAGTCAGTACACCACACAAGCCCACCGATGCTAAACGCCCTGCCATTTTTAATGTTAGACTCATTGAGCACCTCCTGGACCACTATCTGTTTTGACGGTGTCTCTCCCAAATGGAATGATTGTATCGTCCAGAGCCGGAGCAATGATCTCCATTTTCTCTAACTGGACCTTGATCACGTTGTTACGTCGGCGGACATCATATTTGGCCACTTGTGTCATATACCCAGACGCAGAAATTGAAAACTCTTCACTATTTCCAGGTAGAAACATGTGTATTTCACCTGCCGAATCAATACTTTCAGTGTCCTTCCATGATCCTGTCACCGAATTCACTCGGGAAGGTTGGGATGCATGAGCATGCTTGATCACTGCTGTTGGAATGGGCTCGCTCGTCTCTGCATCCAATACCGTAATCTCTATCTCGATGCCCTCATCACCTTTATTTTTCTTTGCTTCGGCAAAGCCAGACCACATCAATAATGTCATAGCCACTGTCAATTGTTTGATGCTCATCTTACAATCCCCCGTTTAAAAATTGTTCAAAAATTTTGCTGTCGACCATATCGGCGGCTCGACTCTTCTGATTCGCACGATAGGCAGCATATGCACCAGATGTCCCTTGCAGATCAGACAGTAGCGATGAACCATCTTTCCCGAGTGAACTCAACACGACCACCGCTGTCGCTTTGGCATCGTGTAGAGCCTGTTCGGGTGCCACCCCAGCGAGAGCCTCAAACTGAGTTTTCCCACCAGATACATCCCCATCTACCGTTGTGATCATTGCATTCAATACACCCACACGCCAGTCAGCTGCATTTGGAGCGCCTTTTAAAGATAAGAGCTGCCGGGCCACATCTGGCTGAGCCACTGCTACTGCGCGAGATGCCCACAGTAACATATGCTCTTTGGGTTGATTGTCCAAAGCCGACTTCGATACAAACTCCATCGTTCCAGCAACAGACTGTATCGCCAAATCGAAGTCTCGCAATGCCCATAAGGCTTGAGCCTCGGCGTATGCTTGACTCCATTCATCACCATCAAGAAGCTTTAAATAGGATTTGGCAAGAGTTCGATGATCTCCGCCAA
Source organism: uncultured Pseudomonadota bacterium (assembly GCA_913040875.1). Next base: position 2,159 of record CAJWHX010000161.1, read on the forward strand.
CCTTCTCTAAATACTGAATGGCTTCATCATACTCACCATCCATCAAACTAATCTCTGCGACAAGCACCATGGCAAAGTCTTCCTGAGAGGTGATGGCCATCTCCTTCGCCTTTGAAAAGTCCTTCGACTCCAGAGCAACCAACGCTTTTCTAAGCGCTATTTGAGACAGTACGTTGGGATCGTCACTTTGAACGGCATTCAACACCGACTCTGCTTGTGAAAACTCCCCTTTTAAAACGAGAATGTGTGCCATCGCTGTTGCTGCGTCGGCATTTTCTGGAACTTCTTCGAGGACTGCCGTTAACTGAGTCTGTGCACTCGAAAGTTCACCAGATGCCAACGATTTCTGTGCAGCCATAATCTCTTCCGATTTATCTGAACCACTACAGCCCAGCCAAATCGCCGAGGTCAACCATCCAAACATCATAACTATACTCCTATTAAAATCATAAAGGCTGAACGTATTCGAAACAATCGCTTTTGCTACACCCCTTTTGTCATCGCACAAACCGATCGCACTTCTTGGTCCACTGTAACAGATTTGATTGTATCGATTGCATGAAAAATGACTCTTCGAAGTCCTTCATTCCAAAATACTTAGTTAAATTAACGTATTTGTTCAACAATTCGTACACTCATTGCCATAGTGCTCGGAGAATTTCGTCTTTGTTCAAGTGCATATCGTGAATTCATTTCTCACACGTTCCGGAGCATTCCAAACAACTTGAATGAAGTCACATAAATGGATACAAAACGATCATGCCAGATCACAACACGTTGGAAATTTTAGATTGTGTCGTAGAAGACAATCACTCGACTGTTTATAGTGCCTTATACAACGGTAAAAATCGTCACGTTCGCATTTGGAAAACCAATCCGGATGACATGGTTTTACAACGAATCCAATACGTCCAAAGTACAAAAGAGGAATTCCCGCAGCCTTATCAACTGATCAATATACAAGGACAGTGTGGATTGTTGATGCAAAGTCTGACAGGGGTTTCTATCCAAACTTTGCAGAGCAGTCTATCGCCAAAGATGGTGTATGAAATCTTGTCACAGGTATGCAAGGCACTGCACCAGTCTCACACAACCATCTCCTCGGTAGAAGGAATCCTCCTCAGTCCACACGGCAATATCTTTATCTACACCCCTTGTCTGGAAAGTGAGTACCCATCTATCGATAGCGTATGGCTATTGGGTTGGTGGGCTCTTCAGAAACTCAGTCCGACGGATGACCTGTCAGCATACACACTGATTCAAGGAAATGAACGGGAATATACAGCACATCTTAAACAAACTCTAAGACATATAGAGTCTGGTCTACCCAACCAGCAATGGATCGCTAGCGTCGTGGAAAGTTTTGGACATATTTGTGCTTTTCATCCAGAACGTCGATGGACAGCAGAAACAGCGGCGAGGATGATGGGCGCATACGCAGAACAGGCTATTGGCTTAGACATTGGACAGTTTTGCAACCAGCATCGAAGACTCTTTGAAGGTATTCAATACCCAAAAGGTCCTCTGTCAGGGCAAGTTCACCCCTGTGGTGAGTGGAGTCCTCCCAAAGTCAGTCAACCGACCATTTCTACAGTTATACAAAGAAATTTCAACCTCTCAAAGCATAGAAGTCCCTTTTTCCTTTCTACCTTGGGTGTATTCTTAGGATTGCACTGCATCACAGTTGCAGGGATCTCGCTCAAAGGTGATCCCCCTGTCACTTCTACTGAAGATCTGGTGGAATTAAGTATTGAACACACCGGAATTCGAAAACTAACACTAGAAAACAGCTCAACTGATGGCACCAAAATAACACTCAGCCGTTCAAAGAGAAACATCTCTACCCAGGTTCCAAGTGGGAAATACAAACTTACCATCAAACACATGAATGCACTCAAATCTGCATTCATCCAGATTGAATCCGATACCCAGATTGCCTGTGAACACAAAAGCAACATCGTTGAATGCAATCAAAACAATCGATCCATACGATTGAAATAATCTTCATCAGCGCACGTCTACATTCTTCTACATTGAACACACTGGAGAGCATTGCACATGTCTTTCATCTCTGAGCAACAAGCATTCTTAGCTGGGCACAACCTTAGTTACTCCGCCGTATACTTTGATCAGGTTCTGCTGGCAGCCCGACTCGCCAATGCAAAAACCGATGACGCAACAGTACACGCAAAGAACATGATTGAAAGTTTAAAGCATGTTGGGGCAAACTTCGCTCACAGACTACAACAAGTTGAACACACTGCAAAGGCGGCAAACCTCCCTGTACGAAAAATACCAACGCTGCCACCTGAGTTCTATCCATGGGCGAACGCAAGACACAAGGACCTGTTGGATTTTTGGCCGGCTACCAACCCCGCGGGGTGTCTTTTTGTAGTGGGACATGCACTGGGTGAGCTTCGCAATGGACTGATCATCTCCAACCTCACCATGGACTTCGCAAAAAATTTACAACTGGACTTCTCCAAGCAACAAGCCGAATTACCCAATCGATTGCACGATTCATTAAAGCGATTTGAACAAGCCATTCAAATCTTAGAAGCGCTACCCTCTGACATGTCTGTATTGTCTTTACTGCGACCGTTCTTTGATGGTATCAACGCACAAATTCAAACCACAACCAAGTTAATGAGCCTATCAGGTGCTGGTCGAGACAAATCTTTTACATTAAACCATAAATTGCTCCAAATACTAGGGAATGCCGAACGACAAATCCATGATCAGCTGACATAATTAACGATGTCATCGACTGCTCCAATGAGATAACATCGGCGATGCGTGCCTTTGACCGTAAGTCGGTTAGATTGTGATACGATGCGTTACGTGGAGAAACTATGTGGTGGATACTGGCTATCTTGGCATGCCAAGAGCAATCAAAATATGGTGATTGGCAAAACAGAGGTGATTGGTCTTCTACTACCCCTGCCGTACTGGTTAGAACAGAAGTCATCGGAACAGGAACGGTTACAAACACAATAGAAATCACCGGTGCACTTGAAAGCATTGAACAAGTAAACATCATTCCAGAAACCACGGGTGTCGTACAGAGTATTTTCGTTCGCGAGGGTGACGTCGTTCGCAAAGGAGATGTGCTTGCAAAGATCATCAACACCAATGCAAGCGCAACACTTGAACGGTCTCAAATTGAAATGGAGCGACTCGAAAGGGAATGGAATAAGACTCAACGATTGAGACAAGACGGAGCCATCTCAGACAGAGAGTTCGAAGAGGTAAACACACAGTTGAAAACAGCGAAAACCTCGCGAGAAGAAGCTTTGGCCGCACAGAATAGGACGACGATACGTTCACCTATTAACGGTGTAGTAGCCCTGGTCAACATTCGAGAGGGAGAAGTGGCAACCAGTACACAGTTGTTTCAAGTTGTTCAACCAGAGAGACTGCGATTGATTGCCTCCGTCCCCGAGCGAGATCTGACAGAGCTTAAAGAAGGTCAATCTGTAGATATTCGCGCTGCCTACAACGACGAGAATACGGTTGATGGTCTCGTTGAGCGAATTGCTCCTGTGGTGGACCCAACAACTGGGAGTGTCCGAGTATTCATCAATGTCGAAGAAGGACAAAACCTCCTCCGTCCTGGTCAATTTGTGAAGGCACAAGTAGAGGTGGCGAGCCATGAAAACACGATTGTACTCCCCAAAGAGGCGGTCGTTTATGAGGACGGCGCACCGATTGCCTATGTTGTCGCTGAGGCACCTACTGAAGAACCTTCGGAAAAGGTCGCCCGCCCAAAAGAAGACGACATCAAGGGAATACAAGAAACCCAAAAGGCTAAGCTCGTCGCCGACAGACGAGAACTTACGGTTGGATTTTCCGACATTCGTGTGATTGAAATCACTGAAGGAGTCAAAGTCGGGGAACAAGTCATCACCATTGGAAATCATACACTCGAAGATGACAGTCCTATCACGTTAGAAGACACTATGCAAAACAAGGAAATATCGGCAGAAAAGACGACAAACGATGCCGTCTCGGAAGACGATTCGGAGAAGAGATAGTGATCTGGGTTGTACGGAGACCTGTCGCAACTTGGATGATGGCGATTGCGTTGTTGGTTTTTGGATGGGTATCCTATCAACGGCTCCCGTTAAATCTCATGCCCGACTTGTCTTACCCAACGATTACAGTTCGAACTTCTGCAGATGGGTATGCCCCTGAAGAGGTGGAAAGCCAAGTGTCACAGCGAATAGAGGAATCTGTTGCAACGACTCCAGGTCTATCAAAACTAGAGAGTCGTTCGAAAGCCAATGGTTCTGATGTCATCCTCTCATTTAACTGGGGCACGGAGATGGATCAGGCCATTCAGAATGTCCGTGAGCAGTTACAGATTACACAATTCCCAGAGGATGTAGAACGCCCTCTGATCCTTCGCTATGATCCAACCTTAGATCCAATTATTCGAATTGCGCTTTCCAAACCCATTGAAGGCAGTAAAGCGAGTACACTTGCTGATCTGCGTCAAACGGCTGAGCGACTGATAAAAAAAGATCTTGAGGCTATGAATGGGGTAGCCGCTGTTCGTATCCGCGGTGGATTTGAACCTGAGACGCAAGTACTGGTACGAGAAGATTGGTTGCAAGCTAGAAATGTTACCATTGATCAAGTCATTCAAACACTGCAATCTGAAAATGTCAATATCCCAGGTGGTTCGATCCTAGAAGGGCGTCGTGAATATCTGGTCCGAACGTTAAACGCATTCCAAAATGTATCGGACATACGAGAAATCAAAATCAGACGTTCTGATGGCGTTGAAATCAGACTGGATGAGGTTGCAGAGATAAGAGAAGGCTACAAAGAGAGGCAAGTTCTCTCAAGACTCGACGGTCAAGAATCCGTTGAACTGGAAATCTACAAGTCTGCAGATGCAAATATTGTTAGTATTGCCAATCAGATAAAGAAACGCATTGGTGCCCCAGAGACATTCGGTTTCAAAAAAGTACTTAACGATATGGCTCAAGAACAGCAAAATGGTGGATGGGGATACCAAGATGACTCTTTGGATACAGGAAACAAAACCATCCGAGAGACTCTGCCTGAGGACGTCTCTTTAACGATTCTTGAAGATCAAGCGGTATTCATTGAGTCTGCGCTCAACAATCTTCGTTCAACCGCATTTTTAGGAGCATTCCTAGCCGTTGTAATTCTATTTCTCTTCTTGAGAAACTTTAGAGCCACTGCCATCATTGGGGCTGCAATACCAATGAGTATTGTTGT
>CAJWHX010000162.1 GCA_913040875.1 uncultured Pseudomonadota bacterium
TTTTGGTGTTGGTGGTGACATCAACATCGCTGCCACAAAAGGGATTGCAGCAATACGAATGAGTGTCAAGATGTTTGGGATGTTCCAAAATGGAATGGGTTCTTGAGACATGCCTGTTCCTTATTCAAGGTGTGATGGGGCGTTCCAATAAAAATAATTCGTACAAGTCCATAACTCGTTCAACGTAAACTTGCGTTTCTTCAAATGGTGGAATGCCTTTGTATTTTTTTACATTCCCAGGACCGGCATTGTATGCGGCAAGTGCCAGCTCCATGTTTCCAAACCGATCGAGATTCTTTCGTAAGTATTTGCTGCCTCCATCGATATTTTGTGCTGGGTCCCATGGATCTGTGACACCGAGCCCATCGGCTGTGGCAGGCATGAGTTGCATGAGTCCCTGTGCACCAACTCGTGATTTCGCATTGGGGTTCATACCGCTCTCGGCCATGCACACTGCTTTGATCAATGCTGCGGATAGCATATATTTGCGACTGGCCTCTAAGATCAGATGATCGTAATCGTCCATACGAGGGAAGTTTTTATTGGTGACGACCTTCTTTTCGGGTGGAGGACCATCCACATCAAAGACGACAAAATCTTGATCTTGATTGGGTGAATCAGTGAAGGTAATTGTCCCATCTGCACCAACAGACATGTAGACGTCTTGAGCGAGGACAAAATGTACGAAGAGGAGCATGTGCAACATGTCTCTCATTTAACCACATTGGGATCGATATGTGTCATTTATACCGCATTCTTTTCCAGTTTTCTCTCTTCGCATTTTTCATGGTTATCCGATAAAATCAAATGTGTGGAGTTGAATATGCAGGCAGTGGATGTATTGATAGTGGGTAGTGGACTGGCGGGATTGCGGTTGGCGTTGGCATTACCGGAAACGGTATCGGTTGTCATCGTTACAAAGCGATTGGTGCAAGATACCAATACTCAATGGGCTCAGGGCGGTATTGCTGCAGCTTGGGAGGAGGATGATTCTTGGCAAGATCATGTGAAAGACACCCTTGTTGCTGGAGCAGGTCTCTGTCGCCGAGAGGTAGTGGAGTATGTGGCGCGTCAAGGGAAGCGTAGGGTTCAAGACTTAATAGATTTGGGCGTGCAGTTTGATCGAAAGTATCAAGACCCTTCACGATATTCTCTGCACTTGGAAGGTGGGCACTCAGCCAAACGAATCCTCCACCATGCAGATTTGACAGGCGCAGAGATCATGCGGGCCCTTGTTGATCAAGTTCGAGTTCGAAGCAATGTAACGGTCTTGGAAAATCACATGGCCATCGATATTATCTCTGAATCATGGCTGGCACGTAAAAATGGAGGTCTACCGCCGACAGTCGACGGGGCACTCGGTGCATATGTATTGAACCTCGACAGTAAAGAGGTCGTGGCTGTTTCGTCAAAAGTAGTGTCTCTTTGCTGCGGCGGTGCTGGGAAAGTGTATTTGTACACATCGAATCCGGACGTTGCGTCTGGAGACGGTATTGCGATGGGATGGCGAGTTGGGGCAGCCGTTGCCAATATGGAGTTTGTTCAATTTCACCCGACCTGTTTGTACCATCCAGAGGCTAGAAACTTTTTGATTTCCGAGGCGCTACGAGGGGCTGGTGGCAAGTTGAGGCGAAAAGATGGGGTGCGATTTATGCTTCAGTACGATGAACGAGCAGAACTTGCTCCTCGTGACATCGTTGCTAGATCAATCGATGCAGAACTCAAGAAGAGTGGTGAAGAGTGCGTGTATTTGGATATGCAGCATCTGTCTCGAGAAGACTTGCGTCGTCAATTTCCCAATATATTCGAAGGGTGTTTGAAATTGGGGATTGATATCGCGACGGATTTAATTCCTGTTGTTCCTGCAGCACATTATTTCTGCGGTGGTTTGACTGTTGATTTGAATGGAGAAACAACAGTTCGGAATCTTTTTGCCATTGGTGAGACATCTTGTACTGGACTTCATGGTGCCAATCGACTGGCGAGTAATTCCCTTCTGGAGGCGGCAGTCTTTGCCGTCAATGCTGCGAGAGCGATTGAGGCTCGTTTGCCAGATCTACCCGTGCCAAATTCGCTACCAGCATGGGATTATGGGCATGCTTCTGATCCGGACGAACAGGTGGTTATTTCTCAAGTGTGGGATGAGATTCGCCGATTTATGTGGAACTATGTTGGGATTGTACGAACAGACCGGCGATTGAAACGTGCACGAAAGCGATTGCATTTGGTGCAAGAAGAGATCGATCACCACTACTGGGATTTTAAAATCACAGGTGATTTGTTGGAGCTTCGGAACTTGGCGATCGTCGCTCTATTGGTTGTGCAGTCCGCATTGAAAAGGCGAGAATCTAGAGGGTTGCACTTTACTCGTGACTTCCCAGAACCCGACCAACGCTTGATTCAAGACACTGTTCTCAAGCGATCGATGTGGTGAGTGGTGGTTAAACAGAGCCCACGATCGACGTGAGTTCATCTATCTGTTTTGGAATCATGGCAGTGAGATTTTCCGGTCCCTCTGTGGTACATCGGATATCATCTTCAATACGGATGCCGCCAAATCCCTTCCAATGTTCAAGGACGTCCCAGTTTACGACATCTTTGAAGGTGGCGTAGAGGGTTTGATCGGCAAATATGGCAGGACAAATATAGAATCCTGGTTCGATGGTGACGACCATATTGGGTTCTAAATCCATATCCATTCTTAGATAGCCCGTTCCAAACTGAGCGGAGCGAGTTCGTCCTTTTGCGTAGGCTGCTCGATCTCCAAAATTTTCCATGTCATGCACATCGAGACTCAACAGATGACCGATTCCATGCGGGAAAAAAAGCGCGTGGGCTCCTTGTTTAACCAGGTCTTCCGGATTGCCAATCAAGAGCTTTTCATCCACCAAGAATTCCGTCAATATTAGTGACGCAGCCATGTGGACATCACGGTATCGCACTCCTGGACGAACCATGGCGACAGCCTGTTCTTGAGAGCGAAGCACCGCTGCATAGGCTCGACGTTGTCTAGGAGAAAACTCACCAGAGACAGGCCAAGTTCGAGTGACATCTGTTGCGTATCCAAAGGGAGATTCGGCACCACCGTCCAAGAGCAATAGGTCGCCGTCCTTCAAGTGATTTTTGTATGCGTGATTGTGAAGGATTTCTCCATCTACGGTCACGATGCTGTGATACGCCGTCTGTAACCCAGCTTTCTGTATTGGGTGATGAAATGCCGCCGCGACATCCAACTCGTGCCCACCAACTTTGGTGTGTTGCATGGCGGAACGATGGGCTTGGTCTGTAATCTGTGCCGTCCATCGGAGTTGTCGAATCTCGTCATCATCTAGAATACGCCGCATTTCAATTACGCTGTCAATTAACCCTTCAGAACCATTGTGTTGTCCAAATATCAGATCCATGTCTAGAAGTTTGCTGAGCCATTGATTGGTTTCAATATCTGCGATCGCAATGCTGTGAACGTCTCTTTGCTGTTGCATGAATGCGTCTAATGAGGCTCGGGGTTTCCAGTTTAAAAATCCAAGCCGCCGCGCAATCTCCTCATTGCTTTCATGTGGACCGTGCCACAACACATCACTGGGATGTTGGGCAGGTAAAAACAGAATGTCCTCAGAAGAGCTTGAGAACCATGCGGCATTGGGATGATCGACACCGGTATAATACCAAAATGTCGAATCTTGTCTAAACGGAAGGGTGTTTGCGGGGAAATTTCTAGGGTGATCTCGATTGCCCATCAATAGGATGGAGCCATTCACCATGTTTTGCAGTCGCTGTCTGCGCTGAACGAACCGTGTCGTAGGAATTACTGGATGTTGCATGGATACCCTTTTGCAAGTTTATTGAACGGGTTCTGATCGCTTTGCGCCTTCCAATCGATGTAGAAGCATCGCAAAGTTGCACGGTTTATGATTGATGTTCAGCTGTTGCTCTAATATTCCTTTCCACGCATCTTTACAGGCGCCTGTAGAACCAGGCAATGCGAAAATAAGAGTGCCGGAGAAGAGTCCTGCACAAGCACGTGATTGAACGGTGGATGTTCCGATGGTTTGAAAACTCAAGTAGCGAAAGATCTCTCCAAATCCCGGGATCCATTTTTCAACGATGTCTCCAACGGCCTCTGGAGTGACATCTCGCTTTGTAATACCGGTTCCACCTGTCGTTAAAATGACATCGATATCCTGTCTGTCTCCCCATTCACGAAAGGTCTGAACTAGGGTTGCCCGTTCGTCTTTAACGATTGAATAATCGATCAATGTGTGGCCCGATTCTTGTAGAGCCGTACAAAGATAGCGTCCGGACTTGTCTGTGTCCACTGTTCGGGTATCTGATACTGTGCAAACTGCGATCCGTAAACTCATAGGCTCTCCAAACAAAAAGTGACCTTAACCCTGTATATCTCAATTCGCTTGTTGCTCAAAGATTTGGAAGTCGATAGAAAAATAGACACCACAAATTCAGGAGATGATGATGGCTGTTGTTTGTATTGCTGGGGCAGGGGGGATAGGGCGTGCAGTGGCGGTATTGCTGCGGCAAATGTATGGCAAACCAGTAGATGTGTTGATTGGAGATATCAATGAAGAGGCTAGGCTGAATGCGGTGAATTGGATCGCTTCGGCAGGTTCCTCCGGTGGACGATTGGAAAGTTTTGATATGTCTGATGATTGGCAGGCCGCGTTTGAGCAAAAGGGGCAGTCGATTGATATCGTTCTGGATTGTTTGCCTGGTCGGTTTGCACCATCGATGGCCCGTGCTGCGCTTAGATTTGGAGCACACTATGTCAATCTGACAGAGTACGTTGCGGAAACAAAAGAGATTATGGCACTCGCAAAGGATGCAGATACAGGGTTTGGATTGCAATCTGGTGTGGCACCTGGATTTGTCAACGTACTTGGGAAGGCATTGTTTGAAGAGTTTTGTACAGAGTATGGCGTAGAGACCGCAAAATCTTTGGAAATGCGTGTAGGGGCTTTGGGTAGAAATGCTGTTGGTCCTCACTTTTACAATTTTACTTGGTCACCAATTGGAGTGGCAACGGAGTACATCAAACCTGCTGAGGTTGTCCGAGAACACGAGTTTAAAACGATGCCATCACTCTCAGAACGCCGTACGGTTTGGGTTGATGGGTTGCTGTTGGAAGAAGACCTGACCTCTGGGGGAGCAGCTGATTTACCAAAGACCTATCAGAAACAGATAGCCAATATCGATTACAAAACATTTCGCTATCCTGGTCATTGGGCTTGGGTCGAAGAGCAAATCGCCAATATGTCAGGAGGCGTCAATGTCATCGATGAACTTGAGAAACTGATGTTGTCAGAGGTTTCAGCAGTGGAAGAGGATTTGATCATTGTATACGCGGCGGTTGAAGGAAAGGATGCAAATGGTTCTCTCAGACGAATAGAGGCTAGCTATCGCGTAGAGCCCATTCAAATCGGAGCTGCAAAATTGCGTGCCATTCAATCTACCACAGCGGCTGGTATGGCAGAAGTGGCTCGGATTTTACTTGAGGGAAATCACAAGGGAGTCTTGCTACAGTCTCAAATTGATCCGGTATCCTACCTCAATGGACCATTTGCAGGTGCAATATACGGCGATCGCCGTTAAATACTTATAGATAAACGACAATCGGTCATGCCTAGACTGGCTTCGTTTATACTTTTTACTGTATCAAACATGTTCGGTTGATTCACAACCAAGGGAAAGACAATGCCATCGTACAAAAAAATTGTGTGTGCCTATTCTGGTGGGCTGGACACCTCAGTAATGATTCCATGGCTTAAGGAAAATTACAACGCTGAAATTATTACCTATACTGGAGATTTGGGTCAGGGAGAAGATTTGTCCGGGATTCGTGAAAAGGCTTTGCGAACTGGGGCATCACATGCCGTTGTTGACGATTTACAAGAGCGATTTGTGAATGAGTTTATCTTTCCAGCCCTCAAAGCGAACGCTCTGTATGAAGACAAATACCCTCTGCATACAGCCTTAGGTCGCCCTCTTCTAGCACAGCGTTTGGTGGAAGTTGCACTCGAACATGGGGCGGATGCCATCGCTCACGGCTGTACAGGAAAAGGGAATGATCAAGTTCGGTTTGAAGTGACCGCCCGATCTTTGGCGCCAAATATGGGCGTAATCGCACCACTGAGAGAGTGGGATATGCTCACTCGTGAGGATGAGATTGACTATGCTTTGGAACGCGGCATCGATATTCCCATTACCAAGGCCAAGCCGTACTCGATTGATCAAAACATCTGGGGATGTGCAATTGAGTGTGGAGAGATGGAAGATTTGTGGAACGAACCACCAGAAGATGCTTGGATCATGACGTCGGATCCATGTACTGCGCCTCGTGAGGTCACAGAGATGACATTGGGGTTTGAACAAGGTGTCCCCGTTTCAATTGACGGTGTTCGTAAGGACGGAGTGTCGATCATCAAAGAACTCAATGTCATTGCAGGAAAGTATGGGATTGGTCGCATCGATATGGTTGAGAATCGAGTTGTTGGACTCAAGTCTCGAGAGGTTTATGAGGCTCCCGCCGCAATACTTCTTGTGACGGCCCATAAAGAGATTGAAAGCATCGTGATGGATCGTGATACCTTTAATTATGCTCGTCAGATCCAACAAGATTATGCAAACCTCATTTACGATGGAAAATGGTTCGGTATGCTTCGTCCAGCTTTGGACGGTTTTTTGGCCCAAACACAGCAATTTGTAACGGGTGAAGTTCGCATGAAACTGTCTGCAGGTATGGTACAAGTGGTCGGCCGTCGGTCACCGTATTCTCTCTACGATGAAGGTCTTGCGACTTACTCAGATGGAGATACATTTGATAGAACCGCTGCTGAAGGCTTCTTGAAACTGTACGCGTTGCCTTATAGAACGATCGCAGCAGTTCAGCAGCAAAACAAATAAACAGGCAGTCACTTTTGATGGAGAGATGACATGGCACTTTGGGATGGACGGTTTGATGGTGGTCCAAGTCAACTAATGCAGGAGTATGGTGAATCTCTCACTGTGGACCTACAAATGTGGGCAGAAGACATCGAAGGTAGTAAGGCACATGCACAGATGCTGTTTGAAGTGGGATTGCTAACCGAGTCTGAAAAAAATCAGATTATACAAGGCCTTTCACAAGTGGCACAAATACTGGCAGATGGCTGGATTCCTGGAATCGATCAAGAAGATATACACATGGCGGTAGAAGGAAAACTCCATGAACTCATTGGTCCCGTAGCGGGCAAGTTACATACAGCCCGATCTCGAAATGACCAGGTTGCAACAGATGTTCGT
>CAJWHX010000163.1 GCA_913040875.1 uncultured Pseudomonadota bacterium
GCCACCAAGTTGCTTGTTATTCCAATGTTTCCACAGTATTCAGAGAGTACAATCGCCTCGGGGATTGACGCTTTGGCGAAGGAGATAGGTAAGCGAGTAAAGATCCCGACATTTGAGGTGATTACCAATTTCCACCGCACCCATGCGTTCATCAACAATTCTGTGATGCAAATAGACAAAAGAATACGAAGCCTTCGTGCTGAGGGTATAGAACCCGATCGACTGTTGGTTACATTTCATGGGATGCAAAAGAGAAGAATCGTCGAAAAGGGGGATGACTATTACAGGCATTGTTACGAAACATTTAAACTCATCGTCGATAGGTTGACAGAGATTGAATCAGATCGTGCCATCATGACATTTCAGAGCCGATTTGGTCGTGAAGAATGGATTACTCCATATACCGAACAGGTCGTCGAGGAACTCATCAACAACGGTCATAAAGAGTTGGTTCTGTATGCCCCCAGTTTTGTGGTGGATTGTCTTGAAACAACAGATGAGTTGGGGCATGAGTTGCGAGAAGAGGCTCAAGAGTGGGGTGGGAACATTTATCCCGTCGATTGTCTCAATACGGATGAGCAATGGTGTAAAGAGTTTGCATTGTATACGTATACACAGGCAGAAGGTTCTGCTCAAGATAAAGAGGATATTGAGTATCAACTCACTGCTTCAGATTATGAACAGATGCCGCCTCTTCAGATGGAAGATGACAGTATGTCTCATATCCAGCCATTGTTGGACTCTTAGATACGGACTTATACGATACCACATGATAAGTGGGCTTGTACAGAAGTAAACTCAAGTGTATCACATGTGGGGATCAGAAATATTGGTTGGCTTTGTACGATAAGTTATCGATGAGTAAGGCGCTGTAGGTACCATTTCGATGCACAACGCTCACCTTTTGTTTGTGCCAGTTGTAACTGGTATTGTAGCCGGGATCTATCGCTTTGAAGCTGTGGTCCAGTTGATTTATGATTCGGTAAATAGAGTGTGATTGTAGTGTGTGCTTATATGTGACTCACATTTCAAGTGTCCCTCGATTTACTCGACGGAGAGTAGAACGAACGGTGGTAATTGGATACTCGTCGTTGTTGGCGTTCAAAACTCATTCAATAGAGAATACCAAGGATCCATATTTTTGGTTGAGAAGTGGGGTGTGAACCGGTTAGTCAATTACATACATACCATGTCTTCTAGTTGCAATCAGGTTGACATGACATTCTCTCCTTTGTCTTATGAGGTGAACATGAGTTTATACACAGACTACTTAGAGCAGATTCAAACTCGTAAAGAGCAGGGCTTGCATCCAAAACCAATTGAAGAAGCAGATCTCGTTGCAGAACTGATTGGTCAAATCACTGACATCAACCACGAGTATAGAGAAGGGTCTCTTGACTTCTTTATTTACAATGTCTTACCAGGTACAACAAGTGCTGCGGGTGTAAAGGCGCAGTTTCTAAAGGAAATCATCATTGGTTCATCAGTAGTGGAAGAGATCAGCACAGAGTTTGCTTTTGAGCTCTTGTCGCATATGAAAGGTGGTCCATCTGTAGAAGTGCTTTTGGATTTGGCACTGGGAGATGACGCAGGGATAGCAAAAAATGCTGCTGATGTACTCAAAACACAAGTCTTCTTGTATGAAGCAGACACCGGTCGATTGGAAGATGCCTACAAGAACGGTCACGCACTGGCAACTGACCTTCTCGAGAGTTACTCGAAGGCTGAGTTCTTTACAGAGTTGCCCCCAGTGGATGAAACAATCCAAGTAGTCACCTATGTAACGGCTGTTGGGGATGTTTCGACGGACTTATTGTCTCCAGGTAGTGATGCACACTCTCGGTCAGATAGAGAACTCCATGGACAATGTCTATTTGAACACAACAAGGAAAAGCAAGAGGTTCTGTTGAATCTCAAGAAACAACATCCAGACAAGCGTGTCATGTTGGTTTCTGAGAAGGGTACCATGGGTGTTGGTTCTTCTAGGATGTCTGGTGTGAACAATGTGGCTCTGTGGACGGGGATTCAGGCCAGTCCTTATGTTCCTTTTATCAATATTGCTCCGATTGTTGGTGGTACCAATGGTATTTCCCCGATCTTCTTGACGACGGTTGGTGTGACCGGAGGCATTGGGATTGATTTCAAAAATTGGGTAAAACAACTCGATGAAGATGGTGAACCCATCATGGACGAAGATGGCGAACCGATTCTAGAGCAGCTGTTCTCGATCGACACCGGTACAGTCCTAACCATCAATACCAAGACCAAGAAACTATACAATGAGGATTCTACAGAAGAACTGTCTGATATATCGACGGCTCTGACACCACAGAAACTCGAGTTTATTCGTGCAAAAGGGTCGTATGCTGTTGTCTTTGGGAAGAAGTTACAAACTACAGCATCAGCTATTTTGGGTATAGATGTACCAGAGGTATTTGCGAAATCAAAGGAAATATCTCATGAAGGACAGGGGCTGACCGCTGTTGAGAAAATTTTCAACAAAAATGCAGTTGGTGTCACGCCGGGTAAAGTGTTGCATGCAGGGTCTGATGTCCGTGTGAAGGTGAACATTGTTGGCTCTCAAGATACGACCGGTTTAATGACCTCGCAAGAGTTGGAAATGATGGCTGCCACTGTGATCTCTCCAACAGTGGATGGTTCTTATCAATCTGGATGCCATACAGCCTCTGTGTGGGACCGAAAAGCTCGAAAGAATATTCCCAAGTTGATGAGTTTCATGAATAAGTTTGGGTTGATCACAGCTCGCGATCCAGATCACGGATACAAACCCATGACGGACGTAATCCATAAAGTGCTCAATGACATAACGGTCGATGATTGGGCGGTTATCATTGGAGGGGATTCTCATACTCGAATGTCAAAAGGGGTTGCCTTCGGAGCGGATTCTGGAACGGTAGCCTTAGCCTTAGCGACGGGTGAAGCTACGATGCCCATTCCACAATCGGTCAAAGTGACATTTAAGGGTACCTTGAAAGATCATATGGATTTTCGTGATGTGGTCCATGCGACGCAGGCTCAGATGCTGAAGGAGTTTGATGGTGACAATGTATTCCAAGGTAAGATTATTGAAGTTCATATTGGAACATTGCTAGCAGATCAGGCGTTCACGTTTACGGATTGGACTGCTGAAATGAAAGCAAAAGCCTCGATTTGCATTTCACAAAGCGACACGTTGATTGAATCCTTAGAGATTGCGAAAAGCCGAATCCAAATTATGATTGACAAAGGAATGGACAACAAAAAGCAAACTCTTCAAGGTCTAATCGATAGGGCTGATAAACGAATCGCCGAGTTGTTATCCGGTGAGAAGCCGGCTTTGGCGCCAGATGCAGATGCCAAGTACACAGCAGAATTTGTTGTTGATTTGGACCAAATTGTAGAGCCAATGATTGCCGATCCAGATGTGAACAATGATGACGTCTCAAAGCGATATACACACGATACAATCCGACCGATTTCATTCTATGGTGGTGTAAAGCACGTAGATCTAGGTTTCGTTGGCTCATGTATGGTGCACAAAGGGGACATGAAAATCATTTCACAGATGTTGAGAAATATTGAACGTCAGCACGGAACGGTAGAGTTCAATGCTCCTCTTGTGGTCGCTCCACCAACATACAATATTGTGAATGAGTTGAAAGCAGAAGGCGATTGGGCTGTGTTACAGCGATACTCTGGATTTGAGTTTGATGACAATTCCCCTAAGGCTAGTGCTCGCACACAGTATCAAAATATCATGTATCTAGAACGACCAGGATGCAATCTTTGTATGGGTAACCAAGAGAAAGCTGAGAAGGGCGATACGGTTATGGCTACGTCCACCAGATTGTTTCAAGGGCGTGTAGTTGCTGACAGTGACGAAAAAAAGGGCGAGTCTTTATTGGCCTCTACCCCAGTAGTGGTACTGTCGACCATTCTTGGTAGAACTCCAACGATTGAAGAGTACGTTGCTGCAGTCGAGGGTATTAAGTTGACCAGCTATGCACCACCAGTCGACTGAAGAATATAGTAGTGCTTAGTTCTGTGAGTCTACGATGTCTCCCAAGCGATTTTCGTTCGGGAGGACTAGAAAACACCAAGTCCAAATGCTCGATTGAAGTGCAAACTTTTATGACCAACCTTTTTCAATCCGCTGACGCGATAATATCCGCCTACAAGATTGAGAGGGGTAAGTGTATCAGCCCCGATAAATGGTGAAAATGTCATAGAATTTTCCAGTCCGATGTAAGAACCTCCAAAATCTGGATCTTGAACGGTCATAAATGTAGCGCCGTTTCGCATACTGATTAGACCTGCAATGGTACCATAATGACCTACTGAAACGGACACACCGGTTTTTTTTAGTGCAAAGTTTGTATAGATATAGGGACCTGTCATTCCAATATAAATATCCTGACCACTGGATGCACCAATCCCAATATTCAATCCCATCATCTTGTCCCAACTGAGGCTTAGCATCGGCATAAAATCCGCGCCGATGTGATATAAGATGTTGGCCTCTGCCTTTTGGAATGGAAGTCCAATTAAACTTAAAAGGAATACAGAACCGAATGCGTTTATAAACTTTGAAATGAACATGCTCTCTCCTGATAATGGTCAGTAATTTCAGTGTACGATTCTATATAGTCAATGACAATTATATAGAGGTGACCGATTGGTTTGTTGCATTTTGGCAACGATATAGCATATTTGAAATCTTGTGAAGACTTGTGTTTATTGAAATTAGTGTAGAATCATGACACGTTCTTTACAAATGGTGACCATACGGTAACTATCTAGAACTTTCATTCTCAGATATATAGAACTGTACAACACAACAATGGATTGGTCATGACCTCTTTAGCATCTCCTACAGGAACAATTCCTCTCGTCTTTGAATCTGGTGTTCTCAATATCTGTGAAGATGGGATCGTTGAAATCCATCTGTCACACAGTGCAGAAGAACCCCATCCGATGATGACTCATCCGGATGGTGGAGAAACGAACATTCCTAAGAAGCTGTCTCAAGTTGAACTTATTGGTACCGACAGAGAGACCGTTAGTATCAGCTGTGGTATACCGGAGGTCGATACGCTACCAACAGGATTTGTGTTTCGCATTAAAGGCTGGAAGCATATTCAGTTAGAGATGTCAGGGGATCTTACGGTGGTAATGAGCGAGATGGAAGAGACGCCCGATTGGTTTCAACACGAGAAGATTCATCGTTTTGATGGGCCTGAAGACGGTGTTAGTTTGTACAGCGGTTCGCAACCTTTTGTAGAGAAAAAAATCCAAACTCGACCCGCACCCCCTCCAACTGAATCGCCTAAGCCCCCTCCTGCTGATACTCACGCTACGCAGTCGACTCAAACTGACCCGCAGTCCAAACCAAAATCTGGATGCGGATTGTTGGTGTTGATTTTTACATTTATCGGGCTCGGGTCACAGTACATTTTGTGACGGCAAAGGTTGATTGGTTCAACTGTATTGCTGTCTAACTCCATCTGCTTGATAATTACATAGATACCTATGTAATGTGATTGTATTGCATTGCTCCGTCAAAAAATAAGAGAACTGGGATACTAATTTCTGTGTCCCAGTTCTCACGTTTGTCATCAGAGGTTGATGACGTATGTACGGCTGATTCTCTTATTCAGGGAGCACTCGGATGTTTCCTTTCATTGAAGCATGCGAGGTAACGGCACATCTGTAATTGTAGTAACCGGAAGTTGTGAATGTAAATTCAACTTGTGATGTACTGTTGTCTTGTGCATCCATTACGGAATCTTCAGCGCATTCCTTTTTGAAAGGGTGTCCACCACTGGCGCCGATTTGAACTGTTTGACCGACTTTTACAGTCAAGCACTTGGGACTGTATGGTTGCATCGCTACCATGTTGATAGACACGGGACCAGAGGTGTTACGGAAATCATTGTCGGCGAAATCCTGCTCGGTGCATCCAGCAAAACCCATATCGCAAGTTGCATCGGCGAGTGGGTCATTTGTATCGTCAGTGTCATCTGTGTCGTCGGTATCATCGGTATCATCAGTATCGTCGGTGTCGTCGGTGTCATCAGTATCGTCGGTATCATCAGTATCGTCGGTATCATCAGTATCGTCGGTATCATCAGTATCATCAGTATCATCAGTATCATCAGTATCATCAGTATCAACAGCTGTATCTACGTCCGTATCGGGTTCTGCAGTTTCATTTTCCTTTTCACTGCATGCGAACAGTGCACCGGTCAATAACATGTACATGGTAATTTGTTTCATAGCGTTCCTAGGGTTTATTGTTAGGGTTTGGGATGAGTGTCACCCCTCTATACTTTATACTAGGAGATGTCCAATGAGCGACAATATAATTTGTTCGTATGCGTAGATTACCAAAAGCCATAGGATTACATGTGATAGTAAAACAAACGAATGCTACATAAATAGCATTCTAAATCAATGTTTGCGTCTTGAACCTTACTATTGTGGAATCAATGTGACTGTCAATTTACCGCCAAAAGTCAAAGGATTGTTCTTGTTGGGCAATCTTCTTGATTTTCTTGAGGACCCTTTTGCCTATGTAGATATGGTTGCTTCACATGGAGACGTCGTTCGAGTCAATCTTGCCGGTCAGTTGATCCACTATGTTTTCCATCCGGATGATATTGAGTATGTATTGTTGAAAAATGGGAGTAACTACACCAAAGGTACCCTGATGAAGCGGCTAGAGATTGTTTTTGGAGATGGCATATTTCTTCAAGAAGGTGAGGCATGGAAGACTCAGCGGAAACGAATGGCACATTCTTTTGGACATTCCTTCGTGTCGACATTGGCTGATCCCATAGCGGAATTGGCGACTCGTCAATTGGATGGACTTGAAGGGGTTCGTAATTTAGACGAAGATTTTATGGAATTGACTCTAGAGTTGGTCATGCGGCTCTTATTTGGCAATACAATTGGTAATGATTTGGAGACATTATCCGAATCATTCAATACGATAGGGGTTTATTTTTCCAAAATAATGTCTCAGATTCCAGTACCGTTGTGGATTCCTATTCCTCGAAACGTACGATACAATAAGGGTATGAGCAATCTGCGGTCTGTAATTCAGCGTATACTGGATGAGCGCAGGGCAAATGGAGAAGGTGATTTCTAAAAAGAATGTCAAAGATGCTCAAGAATTAGATGACGATATAAGATCTATGAATTTTGCTGTTGTAGAAGATAAGCATGGAATTGACTTATGGATTAATATTATACAACACATGAATAATTCTTTTGATTCTTTA
>CAJWHX010000164.1 GCA_913040875.1 uncultured Pseudomonadota bacterium
AATTACCAGAGGGAGTCGCCGTCGATCAAGGGCAATATTTCATGGACAACCTCCAACAAATGGCTTGGGGTGAAGCACGAACACGGCTCGGATCTTTTGAGGATTGTGCCGAAGTCGACACACCACGACCCGCAAAAGATGGCTGGCTGTTGCTAGAATCGATGGTGAAAAGTGATTGCGAATACGAAGATGAACTTCAAGGAACGGTCTATTTTGAATTGAACCTAGAGTACCCCCTCGACCCAACCAAAATCACATGGCATACCGACATCCGAGGAAAATGGGGGATCGATTATGACGGGGTCATCTATCGCGGACAAAGTGGATCACCCGACTATCAGGGCGGATATGCCACATCGCTCAAGCTCTTCATCGATGGTGAATGGAAGGAATTGCCAAGTATTATCGGAACCTCTTGGTATTACGATTTTCTATTGAAAGGATGTAATGTCGACAAAAGTAGTGAAACAGCTCACGCAGATATGAAAGTTTGGTTACTCGACAAGCACCCCGATCTCAAACAAGCCATCACCAGTATTCACCCGACTGAAGCCAGTCCTGAGCAATAAGGAGACACCATGCCGAATTGGATTTATCACAGAGCCACACTCCGTCCGTTTACCCGAAATGGTCAACGCATCATCGCAAGACTTCTCGCCGCGCAGAATACCCACAACTGGTTTGGGAATGCTGCTCCAGTTGAAGTACAGGTTTTGGAAGACAGCCTACCACTCGAAGATGAGATCGATGCCGAAACTTGGATCATACAACACTCAAACTTTGCGGCGTCTCCGTATGAAATCACCACGGATGAGGAAGGTAATGAAAGTACGGATTACTCCAAAGCATTCAAAAACCATTTAAGTCAGCAGTTTGCGTTTGAACCAACAGAGTGGTGGGACCCCTTAACTTTTGGTGTAAAATGGGGAGCCTGCAACGAAAGTTTTTCAGCCCTTGACAATGGCATTGAGTACAACTGCCGCACACCCTATGATGTATGCGAGGAACTCTATGTGTATCTGACACTAAACGGTATCGATGTCGACCTTGTCTGCGATGGAGAGATGGATGGCAAATACATCTTCAAATCACAAGGCGGTGAATACACGACTCATTACACTGCGAGTGGTGAACTTCGTTGCTGACCGCATATATTCCCAATCACTTGGCTACTTGAGCACCATCGGCAGCCGACTTCGATACTGGGTTGAGCTGAGCGAGCCAATCTTCTTTGACCAGTCTTGCCGTCATCTTTGCACTCATCATTACAGATGGAGTTCCCGCTCCTGGCTGAGTATTCGCACCAACCAAATAAAGATTTCGAATGTCTTCAGAACGATTGTGGGGTCTGAAGAATGCCGTTTGGGTCAACGTGGGTTCAACGCCGAAACCATTGCCCAAATACGAACCGAGTACATCTTGGAAGTAATGCGGATCGACAAAACTTTTGGTGACGATGTTCTCTCTCAAACCTGGAATGTACCCCTTCTCGTCTAAGAAGGTGAGCACACGATTCACCAACGCTTCACCTTCAACTGACCAGTCAATGTCTGCACCCAAATGCGGTACGGGAATCAGAGTGTACGCCGCGTGATGACCCTCTGGAGCCATGCTTGGATCGGTGAGGGTTGGAATGTGAAGGTACTGACTGAACTCCCCGGTGAGAACTTTGCGGTCGAAAATATCTGTCAGCAGTTCAGCATAATGCTCACTCAAAATGATATTGTGGTGACGCAAGTCGAGTGGTTCACCATTCAGCTCTGCTTCCGACTTCTTGAAACCAAAATAGATCACCACCAAAGACATGGAGTATTTCATCAGTTTGATCTTCCAATCTGGATTCCACGTTCGAAACTTCGAAGGGATCATTTTCATGTAGGTGGTGGCATAGTCAGCATTCGAACACACCACATCCGATTCAAACGTTCGGCCATCCTTCAGCGTGACGCCCTTCGCGACAGGCTTTGACATGAATCCAGTCTTCTCGACCATGATTTCAGCCACCTCTGCATTGTACTCAATCACCCCGCCAAGTTCTTGGAACTTCTTGACATAGGCTTGAACGAGCGCACCTGTACCGCCCATCACATAGTGAATTCCCCAAGTCTTCTCAACGAAGTGAATCATCGAGTAAATGGCGGGGACCTTGAGTGGATTCCCACCAACCAACAAGGTTTCAAAACTAAATACCCGCTGCATCTTGTCGGACTTGAAATACTTCTTGGCAAAACGAAATAAATTTCGAATGGCATCCAATTTAAGTAAATCTGGTGTGACGGCAAGCATACTTGGAATATCCCCAAAGTAGGTGTAGCCCAGCTCCATAAACCCGCGGCGGAATATCTGCTCAGCATCATCGTGGAACCGTTCGTACCCCTCTAAGTCTTCAGGGGCGAGTTCTTGGATTTGCTGACGGGTTCTCTCCGGATCTCCATCGTAATCGAAATAGGTACCATCATCGAAATAGATCCGATAAAATGGAAATATCGGACGGATATCGCAATATCTTTGTGTGTTGGGGTAATCCACAGGATTCACATCGTCTGGAAAATCATGAGTCTCTAGAGAGTCGTCTCCTATCTCAATAGACAACAGTTCTTCAATAAACTGGGGGACGGTAATGACGGTGGGACCCATGTCGAAGTAGAATCCATCTTGTTCCCGGACATACGCACGACCACCAGCTTTGTCGAGCTTTTCGAGCATGGTCACTTGAAAGCCCATGCCTTGTAGGCGAATAGCCAATGACAGGCCTCCAAAGCCTGATCCAATAACGGTTGCGGTCGGTGATGCGGTCATAACGTCTCCAGTAAAACTTAGAATGGTAAACACTGAGCGAGTTGCCTAGACCATCGAGTATTTGATGGCCCGGTAAACAACGGTGAAAAGAAGGACCCTGGGGTGTTTTGAAAATGGGTCTTCATACGAATAAAGGGTTGCTGCCAAGGGATATTGAGTTTTGTGGGGGCAACATGTTCCATAAATCCCAGTCCTGTGGATTCCCCACATGTAACATGTATCTGTATACGCTGATAAAACGGAGAATCATCAAGTCCTGCAATCTTATCGATTTCTAGCCGCACTCCTGATTCTAGAGTCACTTCCCAACTGACTGGGATCGATAAGCCATACAAACTCTGCTTCTTCGTATGGACATTGACCGACCGCACAAAATGTTGCCTCCATTCACCACGAGAAGATACGGATGCCACCATCCAAACAGACTTTGATCGTTGGGGCATTGAGTCTGTAGATTCTGTTCCGTCAACAAGATAGACTATCCATGTCTGATCTTTGAAAGAGGCTCGGGCCCACCACCAATGATCAATAGACAAATTTTCTAGAGCCTGCATGGAGATATTACTGTCGTGATATGCAAGACCAGTGAATGACATCGCTTGATGTGCAATCTCCAGCGATACATTGGCCGCACATTGAGTAGTCATAGGGATCCATTGATGTGGAGATTCTGTCCGGCCGACCATCTCCAAGTTCGATAGTAAAGGACCCGACACCTGAATCGTCCCCTTCACTGAGTGAGACGCTCCAGTTTGAGTTGTTTCTTCGCTAGCTGCAGAGCACAACTCCACAACGCAATGTACGACTCCGTCTTTTATGTGTCGATGAAAGGTATGCCCCCCGATAGACCACTTCTCCTTCCGTATTATCGACAAGGGATGAGACTCCGACCTCTCAAAATGCACTTCTGATTTGGGAAACTCTTGCAGAAGATAAAAGACTTCCTTTCCTTCTTTATAGATGACCACATTCACAGAATAGCGTTCTGACTTTGGTGTAGATGAGGATGGAAGAAAAGGCAATCCCTGTGAAAATATACAAACGCACCCATCGCCCTGCTCATTCAACACATCGATGTACCACCATGAAAATGCTGGACGATTATATGTATGATTGAACAGTCCTTTTGGATTGTCGATGGAAAGAAGTTGAATCATATAAACCTATTCAATAACTGTTCAAAATGTAACTTTTAATTTGCTTGGGACCAGTACTGGTCTATGAAAAGTTATGCATGACGATACACATATACAGACTGTAGATGAACTATATTTCCAAAGCGACATCCTAATTGTAGGCGCTGGTCCAGCTGGATTACTGCTTGCATTATCTTGTTTGAACGAGGGATTTTCAGTTTCAATTGTCGAAAAAGATACCAGCCATGTCTGGCATCAGAACTTCTGCTTTTGGAAAGAAGAACTGAGCGATGTGATTGTTCCTGAAGAATTTCAAAAACTATTCAATCAGTCAATTGAGATGGAATGGGATCGGGCTCTTGTTCGTATAAACCGTCAAACACAAGTGGAAATTGAATCCACGTTTGTCAAGTTCAATACTCCACGATTGCAACAGCAGCTCACCAAAACAGTTCAATCACTGGGCGCTAAGATTTTTGAAGACACGATTCAATCCATCGAGCATCACCCAACTCATTCTGTAATCAAAGGCGATCGTAAATACCAATCAAAAGTTGTGGTTCTGGCAAGTGGATCAACATCGAACCTTCTCTCGTACACTTCCAATCCAAAACCAGCCTTCCAAATTGCCTATGGTCAACTGTTGAAAGTCAATGACGCTTCGGCGTTCGATCTGAACGCTGTCGGCTTTATGAACTTTGATGCACCACTCAAAAATAAGCGACAGTACCACTACCCACCATCGTTTCTTTACACCTTGCCGATGTCTAGCACAGAAATATTTGTTGAAGAAACCATACTGGCGACTCGTGATACTGTTGACTGGAGTCTGTTGACCGGTCGGTTGGCAATGCGTAAACAATCCATGGGACTCCAAGATGCAGAGGTCTTAGACGAAGAACACTGCGTCATTCAAATGGGTGGTAGTCTACCAAAGTTTGGACGGACTCTAGCCTTTGGTGCGGCGGCCGGATTCACTCATCCTGTGACTGGTTTTCAGATGACGCGGTCTATTTGTACTGCACCTAGACTGGCGAAGACACTGCGTCAGTTTTGGAACGATGATGTTGACACTCTGTGCACAGAAAGTTGGGGAGCCATTTGGACAGAATCTGAAGAACGCAATCGTCGATTGTATTTGCTTGGTCTCGATATGATTACGCGATTCAATCTACGAGAAACTCAATCCTTCTTCGATGCGTTTTTTAAAGTCTCCGCGGAGAACCGAGCCGACTTCTTGTCTGGATGGGGTCCTACGAAGTCTGTAGAGTCAACGATGTGGCAAACCTTCCAGCACGCCAACTGGGGCACTCGAACACGGATTGTTCAGCACTCTATTCAGCATCCTTCTTCTTTGTTCTCAGCCCTTCTTGGTACGTCATTCCTGGAGCCGTCATGAGTCCTTTCACTGATACGAAACGCAATCCGGTTTTGGACATTGATGAAGGTCTACGCACCTTGGTTAAACAACACGCAGACGGGTTTTGTGGTGAAATGCTCCAAGAGCATTTGGACACCGGCGGAAAAAGATTGAGAGCCAAGTTAACCCTACAACTGGCAGACCTTTTCTACATTGCTCCCAAAGATGCAATGCAGTGGGCTCTTGCTGTGGAACTGCTTCACAATGCCACTCTCATTCACGATGACGTTCAAGATGGGGATCGAACCAGACGCAATCGACCAACAACGTGGGCCGTACATGGCGTAGCGCAAGCGATAAATGCCGGTGACCTAGGACTAATGTTACCATATCAGTGTATTGAAAACATGAGCATCTCAGACGATGTACGATGGCGACTGGCTCAAACTCTCAGCAAACACTCGATCGCCACAGTCAATGGGCAGAGCTTAGAAATGCGACTGTTATCCAACAGAGACTTTACCTTGGAATCTTACACAACAGCATCGCTCGGGAAAACTGGAGCCTTCTTTGGATTGCCAATGGAAGGCATCGCACACCTTGCAAATCTGGACAAGACAGAGTGCCAGCAGTTGGTTGACCTCTTTTCACAAATTGGACTCCTGTTTCAAATGCAAGATGACATCTTAGACTGTTTTGGCAACAAAGGCCGACAACAAGGGGCCGATATCTGTGAAGGGAAAGTCAGTTTCCTAGTGGTGAACCATCTTTGTTTGTATCCGGAAGATAAGCCTATGTTCACCGACATCTTAGAGAGACCTTCTCCCGTAGATCATGACACAATAGAACATTGCATTGACACATTTGCGGAACATGGCGCCCTCAGTTTGGCTCTACAAGAACTATCTTCACTCGAGCACAGAATCTGCAGTGCAACCATCCTATCGAGTTATCCAACACTCCAGCAGCTGGTTTACAAACTGTTGGACACGATCATGAATCCCATTCAGCATCTATTTGAAACGCCTCTTGAGATGACGCAATGAATGCTGGACCGATAGTCGCTGATCCAGACTCTACAGAAACTGGTGTTGCCGTAGCTCACCAGGTCTTTGCCCATCACGCAAAGTCGTTTCGGCTGGCAGCCAACTTTTTACCCAAAGAAAACATTGATGACATCGCCGTGCTGTATCACTTTTGCCGATTGGTAGACGATGCAGTAGACGAAGCGTCCACCCTCGAAGAAGCCCACCACAATTTGGCAGACATAGAACAGGATCTTCAGTCCAATCAGTCTTCTGGTCTCGATACATTTAAGAGGGTCGTTCGAACACACGATATTCCGATGCATTCTATTCAAGCACTGATGCAAGGGTGTGAAGGAGATCTGTATCCCGTCCAAATTGAAGATCTTGAAGCCTTGAGTCGCTATTGCTATCAAGTGGCTGGCAGTGTTGGAGAAATGATGTCTCCATTGATCAACGTCACTTCTCTAGAAGCCACTCAATTCGCCATCGATCTGGGCTTGGGTATGCAAATCACCAATATCTGCCGAGATGTACTTGAAGATGCAGAACGGGGACGAGTCTATCTCCCTGCCGAATGGCTGCACGAACATGAACTCACACCCGAATCGATCCTGCAACAAAACGTTGACCCAGTCAAAATTGCTTCAATAATTGATCGAATGCTAAGCACCGCTGAGATTTGCTACAGACGTGCTTACATCGGATGTCGATACATTCCTTTTCGTTCAAGACTTGGGATTTTGGTCGCTCGTAGAGTATACCGAGCCATCGGTCTCAAGCTGCGCTCAAGGCACCAAAGCAATCCTTTTCACGGGCGAACGATGCTGAATAAGTGGGAGAAACTTTGCCAAGTCGGATTGGGCCTTATGGATGCACTCAATCCTGTCACCTTAGGGTGGTTTAAACCAACGATACCAGACTCACCGATGTACCATCAC